>JBOICE010000545.1:0-8531 GCA_050739815.1 Pseudomonas sp.
CACCCTCGCCGCTTAATCAGACTTTCTTGTAGAGCTGGCTGCCTTCCTGGCGGAACCGCTCGGCCTGTTCGCGCAAACCGTCCTCGACGGCCACATCCACCGCTTCGATACGCTGGTTGGCGGCGTACTCACGGACCTCCTGGGTGATCTTCATCGAGCAGAACTTCGGCCCGCACATCGAGCAAAAATGCGCGACCTTGGCCGAATCCTTCGGCAAGGTTTCATCGTGATAAGCGCGCGCGGTATCCGGGTCGAGGCCGAGGTTGAACTGGTCTTCCCAGCGGAACTCGAAGCGCGCCTTGGACAACGCGTTATCACGAATCTGTGCCCCTGGGTGCCCCTTGGCCAGGTCGGCGGCGTGGGCGGCGATCTTGTAAGTGATGATCCCGGTCTTCACGTCATCCTTGTTCGGCAGACCGAGGTGCTCCTTGGGTGTCACGTAGCACAGCATGGCGCAACCGAACCAGCCGATCATCGCCGCGCCAATGCCCGAGGTGATGTGATCGTAGCCGGGCGCGATATCGGTGGTCAGCGGACCGAGGGTGTAGAACGGCGCCTCGTCGCAGCATTCCAACTGTTTGTCCATGTTCTCCTTGATCAACTGCATCGGCACATGGCCGGGGCCTTCGATCATGGTTTGCACGTCATGTTTCCAGGCGATCTTGGTCAACTCGCCAAGGGTTTCCAGCTCGCCGAATTGCGCCGCGTCATTGGCGTCGGCAATCGAGCCTGGGCGCAAGCCATCGCCCAGCGAGAAGCTGACGTCGTAGGCCTTCATGATTTCGCAGATGTCTTCGAAATGGGTGTAGAGGAAGTTCTCTTTGTGGTGCGCCAGGCACCACTTGGCCATGATCGAACCGCCACGGGAGACGATGCCGGTGACGCGCTTGGCGGTCAGCGGCACATACCGCAGCAACACCCCGGCGTGGATGGTGAAGTAGTCCACGCCCTGTTCGGCCTGTTCGATCAGGGTGTCGCGAAAGAGCTCCCAGGTCAGGTCTTCGGCAGCGCCGCCGACCTTTTCCAGCGCCTGATAGATCGGCACGGTACCAATCGGCACCGGCGAGTTGCGGATGATCCACTCGCGGGTTTCGTGGATGTGTTTGCCGGTCGACAGGTCCATCACCGTGTCCGAGCCCCAGCGGATGCCCCAGGTCAACTTGGCCACTTCCTCTTCGATGGAAGAGCCGAGGGCGCTGTTGCCGATGTTGCCGTTGATCTTCACCAGGAAATTGCGGCCGATGATCATCGGCTCCAGCTCCACGTGATTGATGTTCGCCGGGATGATGGCGCGACCGCGAGCGATCTCCTCGCGGACGAATTCGGCGGTGATCTCTTTCGGAATGCTGGCGCCGAAGCTATGGCCGGCATGCTGCTGATCGAGCAAACCGGCGGCGCGGTGCTCCTGCAGCTTCATGTTTTCGCGGATCGCGACGAACTCCATCTCCGGCGTGATGATGCCTTGGCGGGCATAGTGCATCTGACTGACGTTGGCGCCGGCGCGGGCCTTGCGCGGGTTGCGCACATGAGCGAAGCGCATGGCGGTCAACTCTGGATTGCTCAGACGCTCCTGACCGAAGTGTGAACTCAAACCCGCAAGGCGCTCGGTATCGCCGCGCGCCTCGATCCACGCTGAACGGATATCCGCCAGGCCTTTGCGCACATCGATCTGCACGGCCGGATCGGTGTAGGGGCCGGAAGTGTCATAGACCAGCACCGGGGCATTGATCTCGCCGCCGAAGTCGGTCGGCGTGACGTCCAGGCTGATCTCGCGCATCGGCACCAGAATGTCCGGGCGCGAGCCTTCGACGTAGATCTTCTGCGAGCGAGTGAAAGGTTGTACCGATTGCAGGTCGACCTGAGCGCTTTCGCTCAAGTTTTTTTGTTGTTTTGTCGTCATCGTGGCTCTCCAAACAGCATCCAGGGCGTGGATTGTCGGAGTGAGCCTGATCGGGCGGAGGCGTTGGCACACCAGGGCTGGTGCTAGAGGACTCGCCGGGGAGGCGAGAAATCTTGTTCCCTACGCAGGCGCTAACCTGATCAGGTTCAACGGGATCCGGAATTATCCGATCTCAACCTTCAACTCAAGGCACCCCGACAAGAACCCGAGCAGTCTAATCAAGCCGTGCGGAGAAAACCAACCCACAAGTCAAAAAACTCTGACCACCCCGTCGGAAAGTGACGCGCACGACAGCTGCGCAGTTGATTGTTCCAGCGAAGCAACATAGCGAGTTGCAAACTACACTCACGCCGCTACATGCATGCTTGACCCCCTTGACGGCGCCCCTTAGCCTTGTTCATCACCGCCAAATTAGGCCAAATGATTAGGATGATTAGCATGCTGCGCAGACTCTCACTGGCACTCGCCGTGGCCTCCGCTTCCAGTGGACTGGCCTGGGCAGCGGAAGCCCCCCTGTCAGCCAAGACCGACCTGGTCAGTGTCTACCAGGAAGCCGTGAACAATAACGCCGACCTGGCCGCCGCCCGGGCCGACTACCAGGCCCGCAAGGAAGTAGTGCCGCAAGCCCGTTCCGGCCTGCTGCCGAACCTGTCCGCCGGCGCCGACCTGAGCGACACCCGCACCAAGCTGGATCAGCCGTCCAGCACGGCCGACCGCAGCGGCACTGTGTATCAAGCCACCCTCAGCCAGCCGATTTTCCGCGCCGACCGCTGGTTCCAGTTGCAAGCCGCCGAGGCCACCAACGATCAAGCGGCTCTGGAGCTGTCGGCCACCGAGCAGAATCTGATTCTGCAGAGCGCCGAGACCTATTTCAGCGTACTGCGCGCCCAGGACACCCTGGCCTCGACCAAGGCCGAGGAAGCCGCCTTCAAGCGTCAACTGGATCAAGCCAATGAGCGCTTCGATGTTGGCCTGTCGGACAAGACCGACGTGCTCGAAGCCCAAGCCAGTTACGACACCGCCCGGGCCAACCGCATCCTCGCGCAACGTGCGGTGGATGATGCGTTCCAGGCGCTGATCACCCTGACCAACCACGACTACAACTCCGTCGAAGGGATCAAGCATACCCTCCCGGTGCTGGCCCCGACGCCGAATGATGCCAAGGCCTGGGTCGACACCGCTGCGCAGCAGAACCTCAACCTGCAGGCCAGCAACTACGCGGTCGAGGCGGCCGAAGAAACCTTGCGCCAGCGCAAGGCCGGCCATGCGCCGACCCTGGATGCGGTCGCGCAATATCAACGCGGTGACAATGACAGCCTCGGTTTCAGCAACACCGGCACCACGATTCCTGGCCAGGAACCCTTCGGCGGCGACGTCGAACAACGCAGCATCGGTCTGCAATTGAACATTCCGATCTATAGCGGCGGGCTGACCAGCTCCCAGGTGCGTGAGTCTTATCAGCGCCTGAACCAGACCGAGCAACAGCGCGAAAGCCTGCGCCGGCAGATCGTCGAGAGCACCCGTAACCTGCACCGCGCCGTCAATACCGACGTCGAAACCGTCCAGGCCCGTAAGCAGTCGATCATCTCTAACCAGAGCGCCCTGGAAGCCACGGAAATTGGCTATCAGGTCGGTACGCGGAACATCGTCGACGTGCTCGACGCCCAGCGTCAGCTCTACAGCTCGGTGCGCAACTACAACGACGCGCGTTACGACTACATCCTTGACAACCTGCGCTTGAAACAAGCCGCCGGCACCCTCAGCCCGGCGGACCTGGAAGCCCTGGCGCGCTTCCTCAAGCCCGACTACAACCCGGACAAGGACTTCCTGCCACCGGACTTGGCCAAAGCGGCCGAAACCAACCTGCGCTCTAATTCGGACTACTGAATCAGCGCCACACGAAAGCCCGGCCTAGGTCGGGCTTTTTTATGCGCGCAGAGCCCGATGCCAAACCCGCTCGGCTCCGCTAGTCCGGCGCCACCCGCTCGAGCCGCCGCGAGACAGCCCCTAAGGACAAGACACTGCAGCTACTCTGCGACAACTACGCCACGCACAAGCGCTCCGTCCTGCAGGAATGGCTGACCAATCCTCCTCACACTAGCGATCTATCCGCGTCGAAAGGATGATCGAAGACATCGTTCTCTCGACCCCCTCGAGGACCCCAATGCGATCGATCAGGCTGTCGAGATCGCCGATGGAGAGCGCCTCGACTATCACGATCATGTCGTGGTTGCCGCTTACCGAATGCAGGGTCTTCACCTCGGGAATCTTCTCCAGCCCCTGGACGACTTGAGGCGCCAGTTTCGGTAAGGCGGTGACCAGGATGTGCGCGCGCACCAGTGATTGCGCATAGGCCTCGGAAATCTTCACCGCATAGCCGGTGATCACGCCTTGCTGCTCGAGGCGCTCGATCCGGCTCTGCACCGTCGGGCGGGAGACGCCGAGCCGGCGCGCCAGCTCGGAAATCGACTCGCGGGCATTGGCCCTGAGCAGATTGAGCAGGGCGTGATCGGTATGCTTTTTCATTTTGTAAAATCCATCTATTTAATTTGCAAAAAAATAACCGTTAAATTTGAAGAATTACAGCTTTTTTCTTACCGCGAAAACCTCTCAAATAGCCCCGGCATGCAGCCAGGCGGTTCTGCTCAGCGCGCCCAGGATTTCTCGCCCAGGCCAGGCGCTCGGTGGCACATGCATTCCGTCGGCCGGCGGTTCGCTCTGGCTGCCGGGATGCTTGGCTTCATGCAGAGGGATAGCTAAAACCCGTGGCGAAGAGTCCCCCGCTCACCCGAATCCCCTACTGGAGAACCCCGTGGTTTTCCAGCTTGATCATCACAGGTAGACCTGCCCCGTGCGCGCGACTCAGACAACTGACTCTCCGCGGCTCGGCAGTCGACCAGGAGTAGTCATTGCATGAACAGCAGCCGCAACGCCGATCCCCAAGGCAAGAAACCGATCACCATCTTCGGTCCGGACTTCCCCTTCCCCTTCGACGAGTGGATCGAGCATCCGGCCGGCATCGGCAGCATCCCGAAGGAGCAGCATGGCGCCGAAGTGGCGATTGTCGGGGCCGGCATTTCCGGTCTGGTCGCTGCCTACGAACTGATGAAGCTGGGGCTCAAGCCGGTGGTCTACGAGGCGGCCAAGATCGGCGGCAGGCTGCGTTCGGAGCCCTTCATCGGCGCCGACGGCATCATCGCCGAACTCGGCGGCATGCGCTTCCCGGTCTCCTCCACCGCCTTTTACCACTATGTGGACAAGCTCGGGCTGGAGACCAGGCCCTTCCCCAACCCGCTGACCGCCGCTTCCGGCAGCACCGTGGTCGATCTGGAAGGCAACAGCTACTACGCGGAAAAGCTCGATGACCTGCCGGAGATCTTCAAGCAAGTCGCCCGCGCCTGGGCCGAGGCGCTGGAGGACGGCGCGCGCTTCTCCGAAGTGCAGGAAGCCATTCGCAACCGCGATGTGCCCAAGCTCAAGGCGCTGTGGAACGAGCTGGTGCCGCTGTGGGACGACCGCACCTTCTACGATTACGTCGCCAGCTCCAAGGCCTTCTCGCGCCTGTCCTTCCAGCACCGTGAAATCTTCGGCCAGGTCGGTTTCGGCACCGGCGGCTGGGACTCGGACTTCCCCAACTCGATGCTGGAAATCCTCCGCGTGGTGATGACCAACTGCGACGAGAACCAGCACCTGGTCGTCGGCGGCGTCGAACGCGTACCGCGTGGCATCTGGGCGCACGCCCCGGAAGAATGCGCGCATTGGCCCAAGGGCACCTCGCTGGCGTCCCTGCACAGCGGCGCGCCGCGCCCGGGGGTGAAGAAGATCGCCCGCGACAGCGACGGCCTGCTCAATGTCACCGACTACTGGGGCGACACCCGCCGCTATGCCGCCGTGCTGGTGACCTGCCAGAGCTGGCTGCTGACCACCCAGATCGAGTGCGAGGAGTCGCTGTTCTCGCAGAAGATGTGGATGGCCCTGGATCGCACCCGCTACATGCAGTCCTCGAAAACCTTCGTGATGGTCGACCGGCCTTTCTGGAAGGACAAGGACCCGCAAACCGGCCGCGACCTGATGAGCATGACCCTGACCGACCGGCTGACGCGCGGCACCTACCTGTTCGATAACGGCGACGACAAGCCCGGCGTGATCTGCCTGTCCTACTCGTGGATGAGCGATGCGATGAAGATGCTCCCGCATCCGGTGGAGAAGCGCGTGCAACTGGCGCTGGACGCGCTGAAGAAGGTCTACCCGAACGTCGATATCGCCAGCCACATCATCGGCAACCCGATCACCGTGTCCTGGGAAGCCGACCCGCACTTCCTCGGCGCCTTCAAGGGCGCGCTGCCGGGCCACTACCGCTACAACCACCGAATGTATTCGCACTTCATGCAGGCCGAGATGCCCGCCGAGCAGCGCGGCATCTTCATCGCCGGCGACGACGTGTCCTGGACGCCGGCCTGGGTCGAAGGCGCGGTGCAGACCTCGCTGAATGCGGTGTGGGGGATCATGAATCACTTCGGCGGCAGCAGCCATCCGCAGAACCCGGGCCCTGGCGACCGTTACGCCGAACTCGGCCCGATCGCCCTGTCCGAAACCAGCCTGAGCGGTGACCCGGCATGCGCCTAGCGATCTATCAGGGCCAACCGCAGCCGCTGGATGTCGGCGGCAACCTGCAGCGACTGGAGCGCGTGGCCAGCGCGGCCGCCGCCCAGGGCGCCGAGCTGCTGGTCTGCCCGGAAATGTTCCTCAGCGGCTACAACATCGGTGTCGAACAGGTGCGGCGCCTGGCCGAAGCCAGCGACGGCCCGGCGGCCCTTGCGGTTGCCGAAATCGCCCGGGGCGCCGGGCTGGCGATCGTCTACGGCTATCCGGAGCGCAGCGCCGAGGGCTTGCTGTACAACGCCGCCCAGTGCATCGACGCGCAGGGCCGGCGCCTGGGCAACTACCGCAAGACGCACCTGTACGGCGAGCTCGACCAGGGCATGTTCAGCCCCTCCGAGGCCCCGCCGGCGCTGTTCGACTTCGCCGGCTGGAAGCTCGGCATGCTGATCTGCTACGACGTGGAGTTCCCGGAGAACGCCCGGCACCTGGCGCTGGCCGGTGCCGACCTGATCCTGGTGCCGACCGCCAACATGCAGCCCTACCTGTTCGTGCCAAACGCGCTGGTGCCGACCCGCGCCTACGAGAACCAGGTCTACCTGGCCTACGCCAACTACTGCGGCGCCGAGGATGCGATCGAGTACTGCGGGCTGAGCTGCATCGCGGCGCCCAGCGGCGAGGTGCTGGCCAGGGCGCAGGCCGGGGAGGAATTGCTACTGGCCGAAGTCGACCTTGAACGACTGCGGCTGTCGCGTAGCCAGTTCCCCTTCCTCCAGGATCGACGCCCGGACGTCTATAGCCGCTGAACCATTGGCGGCGAAGCGGTTCGAGCCTAGCGCGCGAGCAGCTTCGCCAGCCCCGCCAGCAAACGCTCCAGCGCGCCTTGATTGGCGCGCAGCACGCCCAGCCCGGCGGCGGCCATCTGTTTGGCGGCCGCCGGCTCACGCCACAGCGTAGCGACAGCCGCGTACAGCTCGGTGGCATCCTTGACTTCGCGCAGCGCTCCGGCCGCCCGCAGTTGCCCGGCGATCTCGAGGAAGTTGAACAGGTGCGGGCCAGACAACACCGGCTTGCCCAGCGCCGCCGGCTCCAGCAGGTTGTGCCCGCCGTTGGCCACCAGGCTGCCGCCGACGAAAGCGATATCCGCCAAGGCATAGAGGAACAGCAGCTCGCCCATGGTGTCGCCGAGCAATACCGCTGACTCGGGCACAACCGTGGCGGCACTGGAACGGCGCAGGGTATTGAAGCCTTCTCGCTTGCACAACTCGAACACCGCGTCGAAGCGCTCGGGATGGCGCGGCACCAGAATCAGCAGTGCATCGGGGTAGCTCTGCAGCAGTTGCCGATGGGCAGCCAAAGCGATCTCGTCTTCGCCGGCATGGGTGCTGGCGGCGATCCACACCGGTCGTGCCGCCGCCTGCCACTCCGCCCGCAAAGCCGCCGCGCGCCGCAACAGCTCGGGGTCGATGCTCAGGTCGAACTTGATCGAGCCGGTCACCGTCACGCACTCCGGTCGAGCGCCCAGGGCGCGGAAGCGCTCGGCCTCGGCTTCGGTCTGTACCGCCAGCCAGCTCATCTGCGCCAGCATCGGCGCCGTAAGCCCGGCAAAACGCGCATAACCGCGAGCCGAACGCTCGGACAACCGCGCGTTGGCCAACACCACGGGAATCCTGCGCAGCGCACATTGATGAATGTGATTCGGCCACAACTCGGTTTCCATGATCACCGCCAGCTTCGGCCGAGCCCGATCGAGGAAACGCGCGGCCGCCCACGGCAAGTCGTAGGGCAGATAGCAATGCTGCACACGGTCGCCGAACTCACTGCTGGCGAACATCGCGCGAATCCGCTCGGAGCCCGTCGGCGTCATGCAGGTCACGGTGATCGGCAAGTCTGGGTAACGCACCAGCAGCTCACGGATCAGCGGCGCGGCGGCAATGCTCTCGCCCACCGACACCGCATGCACCCAGATCCCGCCCGCTTTCAGTCGCGGCAGATTAAAGGCAAAGCGATCGCCGATGCGCTTGGCATAAGC
>JBOICE010000546.1:0-5084 GCA_050739815.1 Pseudomonas sp.
TCCCTCAAGGCGGGGCCTGCTGCCTTCTGTGAGGGCATTGATCGACTACCTGGGTGAGGAGTTCGAGAAGAGCGACATTGCCTGATCGGCTCGGCTGACCGTCAACATGGGCTTCAGGCTCTGTGGAAATGGCGGCGCTCGGTTATATGGCTATACGGCGTTAAACACCGGCGCAAAAGACGCATTTACCGCTCGATAACTCGGCTTGGGTGCGGATTCCACGACCATCCGGCCACCTATTCCATGAACATTCGGCCACCGATTCCACGGTGATCCGGCCACCCATTCCACGCACATCCGGCCACCCTTCAGGCAGGCAGCAACGCAGGATTAATTCACTACCATCGACCTCTTTTATCGAAGCAGAGAGGTCGTCGTGGAGCGGTTATCCATGCGTAAGATTCGAGAAGTACTGCGTCTCAAATTTGAGGTTGGTCTATCTGCCCGCCAAACCGCTGTCAGCTTGCAAGTGGGTCGAGCCACCATCGGTGACTACCTCAATCGCTTTGCTGCCAGCGGCCTGACTTGGCCCTCTGCACTGACCGACGCCGAGCTGCAACGGAGTCTTTTTCCACCGCTGCCCGCCGTTCCCAGTGAGCAGCGCCCGATGCCCGACTGGGTGTGGGCTCATGCAGAATTGCGGCGCCCCGGCGTCACCCTGGCCCTGCTCTGGCAGGAATATCGCCTCAGCCACCCGCAAGGCTTCCAGTACAGCTGGTTCTGCGAGCACTACCGTCTTTGGGCCGCCAAGGTCGACGTGATCATGCGCCAGGAACACCGCGCAGGCGAGAAGCTGTTCGTCGACTACGCCGGCCAGACGGTGCCGATCATCGACCAGCGCACCGGTGAGATACGCCACGCCCAAGTCTTCGTCGCCGTGCTGGGAGCCTCCAGCTACACCTTTGCCGAGGCCACCTGGTCGCAAAAACTGCCCGACTGGCTGGGCTCGCACGCGCGCTGCTTCGCTTTTCTCGGCGGCACGCCGGAGATCCTGGTGCCGGACAATCTGCGCAGCGGCGTCACCAAAGCGCATCGCTACGAGCCAGACATCAACCCCAGCTACCGCGATCTGGCCGAGCACTACGGCGTCGCCGTACTGCCCGCTCGGGCCCGCAAGCCCAAGGACAAAGCCAAGGTCGAAGTCGGTGTGCAGGTGGTCGAGCGCTGGATCCTCGCGGCCCTGCGCAACCGTCAGTTCTTCTCGCTGGGTGAGCTCAATACGGCTATCAGCGTGCTGCTTGAGCGCCTCAACCAACGGCCCTTCAAAAAGCTGCCCGGCTCGCGCCGCTCAGCCTTCGAGGCCATCGACCAGCCCGCGCTGCAACCGCGGCCGGAACAGCCGTACGTTTACGCCGAATGGAAAAAGGTGCGGGTGCACATCTTATGTGGCCAAGCGATTTCTGTGGCCTTTGCTCTGCTGAGCGGTGTCCCGCTTGACCTGGCGCCGTCTGAAGACCACAGAAATCCGGCTATAGTGAGCGCAGAAACTCCATCAGTTCCGAGTCGATTCGCCGTCGCGGAGTTTTGTGCAAAGGTTCCAGTTGCGCCAGCGCACGTGACTTCATCTCCAGATCGATTTGCGCGTAAACGTTCGTGGTGTTCAGCGAAACGTGACCGAGCCATGCACGAATGGTATTGATGTCGACGCCCGCTCGTAACAAATAGGTTGCTGTCGTGTGTCGAACGGAGTGCGGACTGACACGCTTTGTCTTAAGCGCGGGGAATTGGTTCTCTATACGTTTCGCGTAGCGCTCGACCAGCGCGTGAACGCCGAATCGGGTTATTGGCATACCGCATCGATTGATGAAGACCTGCTGCCCAACTGAGCGCCCCGCGACCAGTGCAGAAAGCTCGCTGGCTGTTTGTGGCCATAGGGGGCACAGTCGCACCCTGTTTCCTTTACCTAGCAATCTGACGAATGCATTGCCGGCCACGCCCTGCGGTTGCAGTTGCAAGTCCTCGACCTTGAGTTGCGCGGTTTCAGTTGCGCGGGCACCTGTGTTGTACAGGAACAGCAGCAACGCGTGATCACGCACTCCCTGCGCCGTCTGCAAATTCGCTGCTGCCAGGAGCGCGTCCATCTCTGGTTTCTCGAGATAGGGGATCTGCGGGCGAGCAAATTTCCGGAACGGTATCGACAGAACACAGCCAGACCATTGCAGGTGTTCCGGCCCATACTCGCCGACGAAACGCGCAAAGGAATGCACGGCTGCGAGACGTTGATTGACGGTTCTCGCGCCCACAAGCTTGCTGGTTGTCAGCGACGGTAGAAACCGGTTTATCAACTCCCGGCTGATATCCTCAACATTGAGCAGATCAGGACGCTTACCCAGTTCGTTCGCAGCATGGCGGATCAATCTACCTAACGTGTCGCGATAGCTGAGCTGTGTACTGCGTGCCAGGTTTTTTACAGTGACCAGATACTCTGCAAGAAAGCGCTTAACCCATGGGGCCAACAGATTCGAATTGTTCATGTTTATTTCTCCAGCATTGCGTATTGCTCAAAGCGAATCGAAGCCTCCAGCAGCAGCTCCGGTGTCATCGGTAAATAAACCTGGGTCGCAGCGATGCTTGCGTGTCCCAAGTAGGTCGACAGCATGGGTAGGAGCCTTTGGACATCGGCACCCTGCTGGTACCAGGTGGTCAGCCGATGGACAGCGAAGGTGGCTCGCATGTCGTGTAACCGCGGCTGGTAGAGGGCACCATCGGTGCGCCGGACGTTTGCCTTTGATCGAAGACGTGCAAACGCCCGCCGAACGCCACTCGCACTAAGTTGACCACCATCACGGCGAACGAGTAGTGGAGCGTCCAATGCGTTGCCGGGCGATGTGTGGACGGTCTTGATGTAATCGTGCAGGATCTGGGTTAAATGTGTTCCAGTCGGAACCCACCGCGTCTTGTAGAACTTCGTGTCGCTGATCGTTAACAGACTCTGCTCAAGGTCGACGTCGGCAAGGCACAAGTGCAGCGCTTCGCTCAGTCGTAGGCCCGTTCCGTATAAAAGCAGCATTAGCGTTCGAAGAGTACGCGGTTTAATTAATGTTGAATGTAAGCCATCAACTGCATTGATCAGTCGAGCTATGTCGCTGTCGGTATATACATAAGGTCGGAAGGTTTGGGGGCAGCGTGGTGTGTTGGTTGGTAGCGGAATGCCTGATACAAGACTGCGGGCAAGTGCGAAGCGGAAAAAACCCAACAATACCGAATGTTTGCGATGCCAATACCGACTTAGCGGCCTGTTACCGTCGAGAAATGCTCGAACCTCCAGTGGCGAAATCGAAGTCAGTTCGCGGTGACCACCAACAGACCTGACGAACAACCGTAAAACAGCGCTAATGCTGGTTCCCTTGCAGCCGTTGGCCTGGACGATTTTCATGTATAGCGTGGTTGCGTCGGTGAGATTCATAGGAATCTCCCGAGATCAACGTCGGCTACCCGACGCAGACCATCAATGTCGACCTTTGCGTACATCGCCGTCGTAGCAGGATGACTGTGACCAAGAAAATCACCTATTTCCTTCATCGTTAGTCCTTGGGCAAGCATGCGCGTCGCACATGCATGCCGTAGCGCATGTGGGCCGTTGTGCTTTATGGCCAGACCCATCGGCCGTAGCCGGCGGTTCACGACCTGCCAAAGAGCGCTACTGCTGACCGGCTGATAGGGAGCACGCAACTGGAGAAACACCTCCCGCCGATCAGTCGTCGGCCGTACCGACCGCAGATATCTGACAAGGGCATCGGCCATGTCACCAGTTAATGGATAAAACTCAACGCGTGGACTCTGTTTGGTGCGATGCACGCGAACAATCGCCCGCTCCCAATCGAGATCCTCAAGGCACAAGCGACGCACCTCTGCTACACGTAAGCCGTAGAAAGCGAACAGCAACATGATTGCGAGATCTCGGATCGCGCTCGGTCGTTCGCCTTGCAGCCCGTCCAGTAGAAGGTGAACTTGCTCCCAGGATGGGCCAGCCGGCAGCGTTTCACCTTGATAAATCCGTGGTGGTCGAATGGTTTCCGCCAAACCTGGTTGACACTGTCCGCGCTCTTGCAGATAGCGAAGGAAGCTTCTCAGGTCGTAGCCATAAGTCTGCATTGAGGCACGCGTCAGACCGTCGCGGCGCCCCTTCAAGGCAAGGATGAGATCGATGGTTTCCCAGTCGAGTTGAGCAACGTCACGTCCTTGCGCGTCGGCCAGTCGGAGAAACTCAGCGGCTCGACCATAGCGTGTGTGGATTGTTACAGCTGATAAATTGAGTTCATCGCGCATGAAACGCGCATACGCCTCGATCTGCAACGTGCCGGGCTGTTTGACGACCGGTGCCTGCAGCTTCCCGATAAAACGGAGCCAGTTCGTCGCCGTCGATACGAACACGGTGCGGGACGCCTGCCCATCTGTACGGGTTGGGTTAGCTACGTGACGGGCGCCCCATCGATTTGCCATTACGTTGATCCGGGCGGATGCGACGGAATCTGGCAACCTCCAGCGAAATTCCGCGCCGATGCACAGCATGTAGGCCGCGCAGCGAACCAGCGTCTTGCGAGCAACCTGGTGGTCTTGCAAATGTTCTAGATAACGAACTCTCTCTGAATATAGAGGTGCTTCCGTATGGCGCGCGACCGTTGTCGCTCGCTTGAATAGTTGATCGAACATGAGTAAATCCTCCTGCCGCAAAAACGCGGAATACTCATGCTGCGCTCCAAATTGCCCTCACATTTCTGTGGTCTCCCGACGGCGCCAGGTCAAGCGCGACGCCACTCAGCAGAGCAAAGGCCACAGAAATCGCTTGGCCACACAAGATGTGTTCTGTGGTCAACCACAGAAAATATCGACTACCACGTCGAAGTCGACGGTCATTACTACTCGGTGCCGTATCAGCTGGTGAAACACCAACTGGAAGTGCGCCTGACCGCGCAGACCGTCGAGTGCTTCCACGCCAACCAGCGAGTCGCCAGCCACCGGCGCTCGCCACACAAAGGCCGCCACACCACCCAGACCGAGCACATGCCCAAGAGCCACCGCGAACACGCCGAGTGGACGCCGCAACGGCTGATCCGCTGGGCAGAGCAGACCGGGCCGAACAC
>JBOICE010000547.1:0-8839 GCA_050739815.1 Pseudomonas sp.
ATCTGGAGCCGTTCACCGTGCTCGAACCGTCAGCCGAGAACCAGGCGCGCTACTTTTATGAAGAAATGAAGCGCCTGCTGCCAGACCGGATGCGTGACGCGGTATTGTACGTGCGCGTCTGGGAAACACCAACGCAATGGGCAACCTACTCCGAGCGTAAACTCTTCCTTTGAAGGATCGCACGAACTGACATGCGCGGAATCCACGTTTTTGTTTTGCTTCCCTTGCTGCTGTCATGCGTCGGCTCTCCACCGCCGCAGCCGCAGCGTCTCATGGGTCCGCGCATGCCGGAGCCGCTGCCGGACTCGAGCGGGTTCGGCACGCATGTGCTGGCGCTGGCACGTGGACCGGGCGGGACCTTGTGGGTCGGAACGTTCGGCCGGGGCATATACGTGATGCCGCGGGACTCGGGCCACTGGGAGCGCATCGCGGCTCGCCCGAACGACACGACAGCCCTCGCCTGGAATTACGTCAACTCCTTTGGCCTGACCCGGGACAGCACCATGTGGTACGGCACGGTGGGCAACGGCTTCGGCCGAACGCGCGATCGAGGCCGAACCTGGCGGAACTGGACGGCGACACAACTTGGACCCGAGTGGCAATACGTGACTGCGGACGGCATCCGCACACGGGCCGACACGGTGTACATCGCGACCGCGGACGGCCTGCGTATGACCTGGGATGGGGGCCAGCGCTGGCGCTGCGTCCAGGCGACCAATTCCGTGAGCGGCGGAGCCGAAGCCAGGCCAGATGGCTGCACGGAGCGGCTCAATACGCTGCCAAGCGAATACCTGATCGCTCTGGACGTCGCTCCAGACGGGACGATCTGGGTGGGTCACCTGAAAGGCGTATCGATTTCGAAGGACCAGGGCCGCACCTGGACTACGCCGGCTTCGCGCACACCCATCGACGTGCGGATCCGTGCGATCTCGATCGATTCCGTTTCGACCTGGCTGGCCGGTGAGACGGCCTACTACCACGCCGAACCCGGCAAACCGCTCGAGCTGACGGAGCCGCGGGCTCCGGGGTGGCCCGCGCTGCCCGGACAGGCGCGCGTACTGGCAAGGCTGCCCGGAGATACGATTCCACTGGTTGGACTGTCCTTCGGCCTGGCCGCAGCGGATCCGGCCGGCCAGTTCCGTATTCACTATCTGCCCGCTGGCGAACGGTTTCGGCCGGCCGCAGACGTGTGGAGCGTGCTCTGGTGGGGGACCTGGCCGCTATCCGGGACCGGTACAGGTATCGCCAGAATCCTGGCAGGCGAGTTCCCACCCATGTCGCCTCCGCCCCGCGGCGGCGCTCCCGAAGCTCCGCGTCAGCCGCTGTTCGCACGCCCGATCGCCGCTGGCGATGGCAATCCATTTATTGATGGGACTTACCGTTACGGCTCTACTATGGGCGGCAACTTCCAACAGCACCAGGGCGTCGAGTTCAACAATCCGGCAGGCACACCGGTGCGCGCAGTTGCCGACGGCGTGGTGGTATTTGCAGGCAGCGCCGAAGCTGGCTCTAACACGGTGGCCATCCAGCACGACCAGCGCCTGGACGCGCAGTACGTGTTCTCGACCTACTTCCACAACTCATCGCTTAACGTGAGGTCCGGCCAGCGCGTCCGGGCGGGAGAAGTGATTGCGCGGGTCGGCAATACAGGACGCGCCACCAACGAACACCTGCACCTCGAGATTCACGTCGCGCCGGCCACGGACTCAGCGAAGATCGTACATTCCGACCAGCGCTTTCCCGCGCACACCGTAAATCCGCAGCTCTGGCTGGAGCCTCTCCCCGGCACCGGCATCGTGGCGGGCCGCGTGCTCGACGCAAACGGACAGCCCGTACCCGGCGCACGCGTGTACGGACTGGTCCAGCCGTACCCTGAAGAGACGCCGTTGTCGTTTGTGGAGACCTATCAGGACCGGGCACATGCGCACCCTCTATACAACGAAAACTTCGCGATCGGCGACATTCCAGCAGGTGAATACGTGATCGGCACGGAGATAGGAGGCCGCAAAGTCTGGCGTCGAATTACGGTGCAGGCAGGTAGAGTGACATTCGTGGAGTTGCGGCCGTGAAAAGCGGCGGGAGGGCACACTTGCGACTGTTCGCTGAAATCGCGGTCCTTTAACGACTTACGACGTTGCAGCTGGCTGCATTATGCGTGTGACGCTGACCGACTGGCTGACCTGCCCGAGCTGTGGCCCGGCCGAAGGCCTGGTCGTCCTTGCAGAACGGCTGGAAAGCCGGCAGGTGATCGAAGGTGCGCTTGGCTGCCCGGCCTGCCAGCGGCAGTATCCGATTCGATCAGGGATGGCCGATCTGCGAATCCAGTCGTCGGGCGAGGCGGCGGGCTTCGAGCCCGCGTGTGGCAGTGATGCCGACCCGGTTCGGCTGGGCGCGCTGCTTGGTATCACCGAAGGCCGCGGCCTGGTCGTGCTGCTTGGTGGTGCAGCCACACACGCTGGTGCACTGGCCGGGATGATGCCTGGACTCGAGATCATAGCGGTTGGCGCGCACGCGGCGAGTGAAGCTGGCGCCGAGAGCGTGAGTCGCATCAGTGCGGATGCCGTGCTGCCGCTGCGCGATGGTAGTGTGCGCGGCGTGGTGCTCGACGCAGATATGCCGAATCGTTTGCAGCGCGAAGCGGTGCGAGTGCTCGCGATTGGCGGCCGGCTCGTGATCTCGAGGGCAGCAGCCGATGCAGAGGAGATTGCACGCGTGAATGCGCTTCGCGAAGACGCGCGCGATGCGAACCACATCGTCGTGACGCGTGTACATTGATTGCCGGGCTGCATCGAGCCTGCCTATCTTGCATCGAAAACCAAGAAAGCTCGTTCACACTGCGACTGCAAAACGGTCATGGGCTTCTGGAAAAAGATCTTTGATGGCGAAGAGGAAGAGCGGGTCGATTACTACCGCGAAGGCCTGGAGCTTCTCGGCCTTGGCAATTATCACGAGGCGCTGACCTCGTTTCGGCTCGCTTTGCGCGAGACGCCAAACGACAGCGCGGCGCTGCAGCAGATCGCCATTGCTTATACACGCATCGGCATGACCGATGAGGCGATCAAGACCTACCGCATGGTACTGGACAAGGATACCACTGTATCGAGCGCGCACTATGGTCTGGCCTTCCTGCTGCTGCGCAACGGGCGCAATGACGAGGCGCTCGCCCACCTGCGCGCGTTTCTCGAGAGCCCGCCTCAGGGGCTGGAAGCCCGCCGACACATCGAGCACGCCCGCCAGACCGTGGCGGACCTCCAGAAGGGCACGGGCGTCGGAGCTTCCTTGCCGGCGGACGGTACCTGATGGCCGATGTCAGCGTAGCACTGGAGTGGGAACAGACGGGGCTGATATTTCGGGGTGGGGCAGTGGGCGGTGCCGAGGTACGGATCGACGGCAATACGCAGGTTGCGACTTCGCCCGTTCAAATGATGATGGTATCGCTGGTTGCCTGCACGGCGGCGGACGTGGTGGATATCTTGCAGAAGATGCGCGTCCCACTGGGCGGCCTGACCGTGCGCGCGGAAGGCGATCGGGCAAAAGAGCCACCCAGGCGCTACACGGCCATTCGGCTGGTATACGAGGTCACCGGGCTGGACGGCGAGGCGGAAAGCAGGCTGCACCGCGCGATTCAGCTCTCGCATGACAAATACTGCAGCGTGCTGCACTCTCTGCGTCCGGACATCGAGATTCGCACTGATGTAGTGTTTCACTGATTATTTCGGTAATCACCGCACGACTGGAGGGGCAAGGTCTTGGCAACCCGTCCGGCGAATCAGAAGTACACAGTGAACCCCGCACAGCTGCCGGAAGGCACGCTGGTCGAGTTGTTTCTCCACCCGATCGACAAATATCGATTGCCCAATGCCCAGCTGTTCCGTGATGCCGATGGCTGGCAGCCGATCTCGCATGAGCAGCTGTTCGACGATGTGCGTTCGCTCGCGGCTGCACTGGAAGCCAGGGGTATCAAGCGCGGGGATCGGATCGGTCTGCTTTCGGAGAATCGGCCCGAGTGGGCACTGGCCGACTTCGCCCACCTCTGCATCGGGGTGCTCACTGTCCCGCTCTACGGCACCCTGCCGCCGAATCAGATCGCGTTCATCCTGAAGAATGCGGGCACCCGTGCGGTCGCGGTTTCGAACGCCGACCAGCTGGCCAAGATCCTGGAGATCTGGGAGCAGGTGCCCGGTCTCGAGTTCGTTCTGATCTTCGACGGGCCTGCCAGCCTGCCGGCGCGGGTGCATTCGCTTCGGGAGCTGCTGGACGCGGGCCGCAAGGTGCGTCCCGACGAAAAGGAATTCCGGAAGCGTGCGCTGCAGGCCAGACCCCAGGACCTGGCCACGCTGATTTACACTTCGGGCACGACGGCCGAACCCAAGGGCGTCATGCTCACGCACAACAACCTGTTCTCAAATGTCGCGGCTCAGTCCTGGCTGGTCGCCGATGGCGACCTGACGCTCAGCTTCCTGCCGTTGTCGCACGTGTTCCAGCGGATGGTCGACTACTGTGTCTATTACCACGGGATTCCGATCGCTTACGTTGCCTCGCTGGATGATGTGGCCCGGGCGCTTCAGGAAGTGAAGCCGACCATCGTTTGCGGCGTACCGCGCGTCTACGAGAAGTCATACGCACGCATCATGACGGCGAGCGGTGTCAAGAAACGGCTGGTCGATTGGGCGCGGCAGGTTGCGATCGACTGGGCGGACCAGGTGCTGGCGGGCCGTGAGCCGAGCCTGGCTCTGAAGCTGAAGCATGGCCTGGCCGATGCCCTCGTGTTCCGGAAGATTCGGGCACGGCTGGGCGGGCGGCTGCGCTTTTTTGTGTCCGGCAGTGCGCCGCTCAACCCACAGATCGCGCGCTTCTTCTACGGGGCGGGTGTGCTGATCCTGGAAGGATACGGACTCACCGAGACCTCGCCGGTGACCAACGTGAACCGCCCGGATGCACTGCGCATTGGTACGGTCGGCACGGCTGTTCCCGGCACCGAGATCATGATTGCCGAGGATGGCGAAATCCTGGTGCGCGGGCCCCAGGTCATGAAAGGCTACTACCAGAACCCGGAAGCCACCGCGCAGGCCATCGACCAGGACGGCTGGTTTCACACCGGTGACATCGGGGACCTGGACGAGGATGGCTACCTCCGCATCACGGATCGCAAGAAAGAGATCATCGTAACGGCCGGTGGCAAGAAGATCGTGCCACAGCCAATCCAGAACCAGGCCAAGACCAGTTCGTTTGTGGCGGATGCGGTGATCCTGGGTGACAAGCGGCCTTTCGCGATCATGATCGTGGTACCGGATTTTGCAGCGCTCGAAAGCTGGGCGGCCAACCAGCAGATCCGCTGGACCGACCGCACCCAGCTGGTTCGCGACCCGCGAGTGTACGCGCTGATCGAAGCCGAAGTCACTGGAAAGCTGAGCGGACTCGCCCGCTTCGAGATGCCCAAGAAGTTCCTGATCATGGATCGTGAATTCGACATCAACCGCGATGAAATCTCGACCTCGCTCAAGGTCAAGCGGCGCGTGGTCGAGCGCAATTTTGCGGAAGAGATCGAAGGGCTGTACCAGACCAGTGCCGAGCCGGCTGCCCGGTGATGACGGCGCACATCGTATTCTGCACCGTACCGGATGCCGCGATCGCACGCACCATCGCTGGCACCGTTGTCGAAGAAGGACTGGCCGCGTGCGGGAACATCGTACCCGGTATGACATCGATTTACCGGTGGCAGGGCAATGTCGAGGAGGCCGCCGAAGCGCTCATCATCTTCAAGACCACGTTGGGAGCCTGGCCGCGGCTCGAGGAACGCATCATCGAGCTCCACCCGTATGAAGTACCCGAACTGCTGCTCGTGCGAATTGAAGCTGGTCACGCGCCTTACCTGAATTGGGTGGAAGAAAGTACGCAATCGGTGATCACATGATGAACGATCGAACAGGCAGGCGCTCGAGATATCTGGCGCGGGCGGAGGTCGGGACGTACGGGAACGAGCCCACAGTGAACGGTAGCGGCGGTCATGATAGCGTCGTCGAGGAATCGAGTGCACCCGCCTCGGAGCCCGATTCGCCCGTCGAAGCGATGTTTCGTCGTGCCCGCGAACTGGAGCAGGAAGGCGATCTGGCCGGCGCTCACGATCTCTACCAGAGACTGCTGCTGGAGAATCCAGAGAGCGTGCGGGCACGCAACAACCTGGGCTGCATCTACGACGTGATGGGCAGACACACACTGGCGCTCGACCAGTTCCAGGCTGCCAGTATTCTGGCCCCCGACAACATCGATGTTCTGCTCAACCTCGGTGATTCGCTGCTTGCGCTCAACCGCTACGACCAGGCCGAACGCGAGTTCCGCAAGGCGCAGCGGCTGGATCCGGCCCGCGCAGAATCGTACGTGCACCTGGGTGTACTCTACTTCAAGCGAGGGCTGTACGCGCAGGCAGATCTCGAGCTGAAACGGGCGATCGAGCTCGACCCGCAGGACGGCGATGCCTACTTCTACCGGGGCGAGTCGCTGAACCAGCTCCTGCGCGTGGATGAGGCGCTCGAAATGCTGGCGCGCGCAGCACAGCTGCAGCCGGACAATGCACGTGCATTTTACACGATGGGCATACTCTACGACCGGAAGCGGCTGCCCGAACGGGCGATGGTGATGTACAAGATAGCCCGCGACCTCAGCCGGTAGGCGAGTCATTGCCTGGGTTGAGGAGCTCGAGATCGCACGCGCAGCCGCGCTCGAAGCCGGTCGCGCAGTCATGCGCTCGTTCGGCACCAGGCAATCCGTAATCTACAAGTCGCCCGACCAGCCTCAGACCCATGCCGACCTGGAAGCCGATCGCATCCTGCACGAGATGCTGCTCGGTGCACGTCCTGAATATGGCTGGCTCTCCGAAGAAACCATCGACCGGCCCGACCGCCTGAACCGGGAGTGCGTCTGGATCGTCGACCCGATCGATGGCACACGCAGCTTCGTATCGGGACGGCCCGAGTTTGCGATTTCGATCGGGCTGGCTAATGATGGAGAGGTCGTACTCGGTGTGGTTGCGAATCCGGCGACGGCTGAATTGTACTGGGCCGTTGACGGTGGTGGCGCATTCAGTGCGGACGGCACGCGACTGCACGTATCACAGACCTCGGTCGCGCAGGGTGCCATGCTGATGGCATCACGTAGCGAGCTGGCCGACAGGGAATTCGCTGATTTCGGCGACGAGTGGCGCATCACGCCGCTGGGCAGCACGGCCTACAAGCTCGCACACATTGCGGCCGGCCATGGGGATGTATTTCTGAGTCGCGGACCCAAGAGCGAATGGGACGTGTGCGCGGGTGATCTGATCGTGCGGGAGGCGGGTGGCCGGGTCACTGATCTGCGCGGCCGCGCGCTGCGCTTCAACCAGCCCGATCCGTACGTGCACGGCATCCTGGGCACGAACGGCCGGTTGCACGATATGGCACTGAACATCGTGAAACAGATGCCTGACACGGGCAGACTGCGGGGATTTGATGACGGAAGCGCCGGAGGCGCGGAAGAAGGGGAGTGAGCGCGTGCCGGCTTTCGCGAAACGCAGCCGCGTGGAACCGGGACTGTTGCTCGAGCTGGGTGTGGCGGTCGCGACGCTGGGTATGGCGCTGGTCGTGATCGGCGTCATTGCCGGTGCCCTGCTCTATCCCGGCCTGCTTCTTCTGATTGCGGGGCTGCTGCTCACTGGTGTGGCCGGTTTTCTTTACACGACCGTGCGGGCGGATGCCGGAGCCGCCTGAAGCCGCTCCGTTTCGCTTCATCTACCCGGTCCCTGTTCGCTTCCGCGACCTGGATGCGATGGGTCACGCGCATCATTCCCTGGCACTCATCTACATCGAAGAGGCGCGTGCCGCGTACTGGCGCGACGTCCTGGGCCGCAACGAGCTCGACGAAATCGACTACGTGCTGGGCCAGGTGAGCGTGCGTTTCCTGAAACGCATCACCTTCCCCGGCACGCTGCGCGTGGGCGTCCGGGTGAGCCGGCTGGGCAATTCCAGTTTCACCATGCAGTACGAGATTCGCGGCCAGAGCGGCGAGCAGCTGGCCAGCGCCGAAACTGTGCAGGTGATGTACGATTACGCTGCCGATCGTCCGAAGCCGATACCGGCCGAGGTGCGAAACAGCATAAGTGAATTCGAGCGGCTGGCTTCTTCAGGAGGCGCGATCGCCGGCTGACTTTGCCGCGCGCGGCTGCCGGGATTCATCGACCGCGATGCCCGATGCATCACTCTCGACGAGGCGCGGCGCATCGATCAGCGCCAGCCGCACGACGTCATCCATGCGATCGACGAAGTGGAAGATGATCTTCTCGCGAATGTCTGCCGGCACCTCGCGCAGGTCGCGCTGATTGCCACGAGGCAGGATCACATCGAAGACGCCGGCACGGTAGGCAGCCAGCGTTTTTTCCTTGACACCGCCGATCTCCAGGACCTTGCCGCGCAGCGTGACTTCCCCGGTCATTGCGATGTCGTGTCGCACGGGCCGATTGGAGAGTGTACTGGCAATCGCGAGCGTGACCGCGATACCGGCCGACGGGCCATCCTTGGGAATGGCTCCGACCGGGAAGTGCACGTGCACGTCAGAATCGCGAAAGGCGGCATCATCGATACCGAGTGCCTCGCCGCGGCTGCGCACGTAGGAATACGCAGCATTCACCGACTCGCGCATGACATCACCCAGCATACCCGTGATGATGAGACGCCCCGTGCCCGGCATGCGCAGCGCCTCGATGAACATCAGCTCGCCGCCGCCGGCGGTCCAGGCCAGACCGGTGACCACGCCGACTTCGGGATGGCTTTCGGCGGCGGTAGCGACGTAGCGGGGCAGACCCAGGATG
>JBOICE010000548.1:0-7504 GCA_050739815.1 Pseudomonas sp.
TGGTGATCATCGAAGACCGCGAAAAGCGGCTGCACCCGATGATCGAAATCTGGGACAAGAAGGGCGAGCAGAAACTGCGCGAGTTCATCGTCCCGGTCGGTGCGCAGTTGACCGTGCGCGACCAGGAGAAAATCGAGCCCGGTACCACACTGGCCAAGATCAGCCGCGAGGTCTACAAGACGCGCGACATCACGGGTGGTCTGCCGCGCGTTGCCGAGTTGTTCGAGGCGCGCCGGCCCAAGGATCCGGCCGTCATCACCGAGATCGATGGTGGTATTCGGTTCGGCGAGATCAAGCGCGGCAAGCGCGAGATCATCGTGGTGCCGACTTCAGGACCGGAGCGCGTATACGAAGTGCCGGTCGGTAAGCATCTGCGCGTACACGAAGGCGACCAGGTGCGCGCCGGTGACCGCCTCTCCGAGGGCCCGGTCAACCCGCACGAAATCCTGCGCATCAAGGGGCCGCGTGCTGTACAGGAGTACCTGCTCAACGAGGTGCAGGAGGTCTACCGTCTGCAGGGCGTGAAGATCAACGACAAACACATCGGCACGATCGTGCGCCAGATGCTGCAGAAGGTGCGCATCACGGACTCGGGTCAGAGTGATTTCCTGGAGGGCGAACACATCGATCGCGGCATCTTCCGCGAAGCCAACCAGAAGATCCTGGCCAAGGGCAACGTGCCGGCCCGCTCGGAACCGCTGCTGCTCGGCATCACCAAGGCCAGCTTGACCACGCAGTCGTTCATCTCCGCTGCATCGTTCCAGGAGACCACACGTGTCCTGACCGATGCCGCCGTGCGCGGCGCGCGCGACGAGCTGATCGGCCTCAAGGAGAACATCATCATTGGTCACCTGATCCCGGCCGGTACCGGTGTCTACCGTTACCACGACGTGGAGTTCGAAGTCGACATGGGCCTGGGTGCGCGCGAAGAAGATGACGAGTTCACGGCCAAGGAGCGCGAGCTGTTCCCGGGCGGCTTGACGGAAGCGACACCGGCGGACTGACTGCGGCATTGCGCGTGAACAACATGGGGGCTGGCGACTCCGGTCGCCGGCCCTCTTGACATCGTGGGACTTGCGGTTGTAGGGTAGACCTCGCAACACCTCGCAACACCTCGCAACACCTCGCAACACCTCGCAACACCTCGCAACACCTCGCAACACCTCGCAACACCTCGCAACACCTCGCAGACTGAAGCGGGCCCTGCGTGATCTTGAAATAAATGCAGCACTTCCTGAACGACGAGTTACTGAAAAGCATTGAGTTGCGATAGCCACACCGGAGCCCCGGAGAAGCGATTGCTTCGAATCTGTTGTGTAGTCGCCGCCACCGTGAGCGGCAACGCCAGAGCGTGTGACGTTGATCGTCTGCAGAGCGACGAGCACTGGCGTTTGCCCCGAACGTTGCCACGCCGCGTCGTTGTAATTGCAAGCGTTTTTCTGGCATTGTTCTCCGTCACAGCCGCGCCTGCCTTTAGTCAGCGGTCGATACTCATAGAATCGCGACCGAGCTGTCCAACGTGTCGGATCGAGGCCCGCTTGGTGGCCAATATCCAGGATACCGACAGCGCCAGTCACTTCGGGTCCCTCTTGATGCTCAGCACGGATTCACGCGGCCGCCTTTACGGCACGGACGCCTCCGTGCAGCCCTGGCTGATCCGGGTATACGACGAACGAGGGCGGTTCCTGCGAAGCTTGGGTCAGCGCGGGGCGGGCCCCGGGGAATTTCGGGCGGCCTCTACTCCCGTATTCGGCCCGGGCGACACCATGCTCGTCGTTGATCGACAGCTCTTCCGTTTCTCGAAGTTGTCACCGGCGTATCGATTCGTGGCTTCGACGCCGCTTCCCGTGGCCATGCGGCAGTGGATTCCCATCCGCGGTGGCCAGGTTGTAATCAACGCGGACATTCGAACGCGAGCTCTTGCGGGTTGGCCGATCCACATCTTGAATGCCGATGGCACGGTTGCCCAGTCGTTTGGCGCAACCCAACCAGAACTGGATCCGACGAATCGTTATAAGACCTGGCGGACGCTGGCAATCGGCCGGACGGGGGATATCTGGGCAGCCCGCGTGAACGAATACGTAATCGAACGCTGGACCACGGATGGGCGGTTGCTCACAGTAGTTCGTCGTAACGCCGCATGGTTCAAACCGTGGACCAATTACGAAGGTCCAGAGTCAGTAGTCAGGCCACCTGACTACTTGCGCGCAATCTGGGAGGATTCGGCGGGTCTCCTATGGGTCGCTATAAGTGTTCCGGACGCGCAGTGGAAGCGAACGAATTTCAAGGCTCGGGAAGGGGACATGATTCCGATGCCGCGGGCGGATAACGATTCGTATTATGACACAATCGTGGAAGTTCTGGACGTTTCCAGCGGCGAACTGATCGCGACGCAGCGGTTTCCACACAGTATGCATACAGTGGGCAATGGGCAACCATTCGTGACCTATCACGAGGAAGCGAGTGGAAACCCCCTATACCGCGTCTGGCACTTCAACCTCAACCAGGGAAGGTAGACATGGTCTTCCACTTCAGATGGTTGGCTATGACTGGCGTGCTGCTCGCGGGAATCGTGGCCTTGCCCGCTCGTTCAGCCGAAGGCGCCAACATCGGCTGTACCGTCAATTGCTGGCAACCCACCGGCGGTTGCGAACCATCACAGCACACGGCGCCCGAGAGCGAAAATCCACACGATCTGGTCGGTACCGGGCCCCACGACACCCACCTTCCGGTCCGCAGTTCTGACTTGAACGTGCTGGCTGCGTTCACGGTCGGTTCGGTACAATTTGAGGGTTTCGTAACTGATTCGACGGTTGTGTTTGCGAGAGCATCGGAACCACTGGAGTTCGCACGGACCACTCGGTGAAGCGCGCGCATTGACGTTGTTCGGCGCCATCCCCTCCGACGGACTTAGACCGACTTGATCGTTATATCTTGCAGGAATGACTATACAGTGCGTACTCGTTCTCGATCACGCCGCCGCGTACGGAATTGCTAGCCCCTACTTCTGACTATACGCAACGACATCCTCGGCCAACCATGGCTTGCGCAAGAACACATTGACCGGACTTTTTCGAAAGCCCCGACGGGAGTTGCATGCGAAAGATCAATACGCGCGAGTTCACGCGGGCCACGCGCTAGACCACGCGCCTGGTAAACCGGCAGATCGTGCTGAATCTGGTGCGCGAGCATCAGCCGATTTCCCGGGCGGACCTGGCTCGTCGGATGCAGATCGGGCGGGGCATGGTGACTTCGCTGATCAATGAGCTGTTAAAGGAAGGGCTACATCTACGAGGCGCGACCGTGTCGGCGCCACGGGGGCGCAAGCCCACCTTGCTGCACGTGCGCACGAGCGACCGGTTCGTGATCGGCGTGGATGTGCGATTCAGCCGCACCTGTCTGATGCTGGGCGATTTTGCCGGCCGGCAGATCGCGCTCGAGACTTTCGAGACGGAGTTCGATCCGCGGCGCCTGATGGGCGAACTGACCACCCAGGATCGAGCGGATGCTGGCCAGCAATGGTGCCAGCCGGCGCTGCGAAGGGGTGGGCCTGGTGGTGCCCGGGATGGTTGACCGGCGCACGGTCAGGTGCTGAATGCCCCGCAGCTCGGGTGGCGTGACGTGGGCTACGCGATGGCTGGTGGAACTGACCGGTCTGCCGGTGCAGATCGAAAACGCGCCCATTGCCTGCGCGATGGCGCAGATGTGGCTGGGGCCGCGCGGCGGTCAGGAAGTCGATGATTTCGTGTATGTGACGGTATCCGATGGACGGCCCTATGTGCGCCTGCGGGGCCCGTGGCTGCCTGGAGATGTACACGTCGAATCTGGCTACGCAGGCCCGCTAACTCGGGAGGGATGTGGCGGAACCCGGCACCCGGGACCTGATAAATGCAGAGTCCGCTGACCATCGAGGATCTGATAGCCCGGGAACGCGGGCCGACGCCCGGGCCCTCGCTGCGCTGCAAGAGACCGCTCAGTACCTGGGCGTCGGCCTGGCGGCCATAGTGAATGCGCTCAACCCGGCCCGGATCATCGTGGGCGGCGAAATCGCCGAGGCCTGGGATCTCCTTCAGTCAATCGTGCGGTCGGAAATTTCTTGCCGGGCCTGACCAGCGCGGCGGCCGCCACCCCAATCATTCCCGAACCGCGCAGCGAACCCCCGCGCCTGCGCGGTGCAGTGGCCCTGGTAGTCGCCCCGATGTACGCGGCACTTGACCTGGCCTGAAGTTGAAGCGGCATAGCCGGTTGACCGTTCTCCAACTCTCGCTTACCTTTCCAAGTCTGTCGCCGGTCCAGGCGTTCCAACGGACTGTCGACACAAAAAAAGACAAACGGAGGCACCGGCCGCGGAGCCACCTGCCGGCCGTGCGGGGACTGAGGTCCCCGTTGTTCGTAATGGGTTTTTCACCGAGGCAACAAGCAAACATGCCGACCATCAACCAGCTGGTCCGTCGCGGCCGGCAAAAGGTTGAAAAAAAGGACAAGGCTCCCGCGCTGCAGGGGAATCCTCAGAAGCGGGGTGTCTGCACTCGCGTATACACGACCACGCCTAAGAAGCCGAATTCGGCGCTTCGCAAGGTTGCCCGTGTGCGGCTCACCAACAAATACGAGGTGACTGCCTACATCCCGGGTGAAGGGCACAACCTGCAGGAGCACTCGATCGTGCTGATCCGCGGCGGTCGCGTGAAGGATCTGCCCGGTGTGCGCTATCACATCATTCGGGGCACGCTGGACGCGAGTGGAGTGGGGGACCGTAACCAGGGCCGCTCCAAGTACGGAACCAAGAAGCCCAAGAAATAACGATGAGCAGACGCCAAAGCGCAGTTCGCCGTGATATCCCGGCGGATCCGCAATACGGTTCGACCACCGTGTCGAAATTCGTGAACACGTTGATGCTGGACGGCAAGAAGTCGGTGGCGGAGCGGCTGTTCTTCGAGTCGATGCGCATTGTCGAGGAAAAGACCGGTCAGCCGGCCATGAACGTTTTCAAGCAGGCGCTGAACAACGTGAAGCCGGTGCTCGAGGTGAAGAGCCGGCGCGTTGGTGGTGCGACCTATCAGGTGCCGGTGGAAGTGCGGCCCGAGCGGCGCAACGCCCTGGCCATGAAGTGGCTCGTGCAGTACTCGCGTCAGCGCGGTGACAAGAACATGGCGGAGCGTCTGGCCGCCGAGTTCATGGCTGCCAGCCGCAATGAAGGCAATGCCATCAAGAAGAAGGAAGACACCCATCGCATGGCGGAAGCAAACAAGGCTTTCGCGCACTATCGCTGGTAACAGTGGGCGCCTGACGCCCTGATGAAATAGAGCAAATGCCCAGGAACACACCACTCCAGAAACTGCGCAACATCGGCATCATGGCGCACATCGATGCCGGCAAGACCACTACGACGGAGCGCATCCTGTATTACACGGGCCGCATCCATCGTATTGGTGAAGTGCACGAAGGCGCAGCCACCATGGACTGGATGGAGCAGGAGCAGGAGCGCGGCATCACCATTACATCCGCGACCACGACCTGCCATTGGAAGCGCTTCGATGACGATTTCCGCATCAACATCATCGACACGCCCGGACACGTCGATTTCACGGTCGAAGTAGAGCGTTCACTGCGCGTGCTCGATGGCGCCGTGGCCGTGTTCTGCGCAGTGGGCGGAGTCGAGCCGCAGTCGGAAACCGTGTGGCGTCAGGCCGATCGCTACGGCGTGCCGCGCATCGCGTTCGTCAACAAGATGGACCGCGTGGGCGCCGACTTCATGCACGTTGTGGGCATGATCCGCGACCGTCTCGGGGCCAAGGCGTTCCCGGTGCACTATCCGCTGGGTGAGGGCGAGCTTTTCACCGGTATTGTCGATCTGATTCGCCGCGTCGAGCTGGTTTTCGATGAGGCATCGCTTGGCCAGAAGTGGACCGAGGGGCCTGTGCCCGAGGCGCTCAAGGAAAAAGTCGAACAGCTGCGCCATGAGCTGGTCGAAGCAGCGGTCGAGCAGGATGAAGAGCTGCTGCACAAGTACCTGGAAGGCGAGGACATCTCGGAGGCCGAGCTGCGCCGCGCCATCCGCAAGGCCTGCACGGCCGGCACGGTCGTACCCGTATTGTGCGGTTCCGCCTTCAAGAACAAGGGCGTGCAGCAGCTGCTGGACAGCGTGATCGACTTCCTGCCCTCACCGCTGGAAGTGCCGCCCGTTTCCGGTCATCTGCCGCATCACGATGAGACGATCGTCACGCGTGAAACCAAGGACGGCGAAAAATTTTCGGCGCTGGCCTTCAAGATCATGACCGACCCGTACGTCGGTAAGTTGACCTACTTCCGTGTTTACTCCGGCGTGCTGCCGGCTGGTTCGTACATCTACAACTCGACCAAGGACCGGCGTGAGCGCATCGGGCGCCTGCTGCAGATGCACGCCAACCGGCGCGAAGAGATCGAAGAGGTTTACGCGGGTGACATCGCGGCTGCTATCGGATTGAAGGACACGCGCACCGGTGACACGCTGTGCGATCCGAACCATCCGATCATTCTCGAGGCCATGAAGTTCCCGGAGCCGGTGATCAGTGTCGCGATCGAGCCCAAGACCAAGGCCGACCAGGACAAGCTGGGCACCGCGCTCCAGAAGTTGTCGGAAGAGGATCCGACCTTCCGGGTCTACACGGATGAAGAGACGGCGCAGACCATCATCGCGGGCATGGGTGAGCTGCACCTCGAGATCATTGTCGACCGCATGATGCGCGAGTTCAAGGTCGAGGCCAACGTGGGCCGGCCGCAGGTCGCGTATCGCGAGACGATCCGCAGAGAAGCCAAGAACGTCGAAGGTAAGTTCGTGCGCCAGTCAGGTGGCCGCGGCCAGTACGGTCACGTGGTCATCAACCTGTATCCGGCGCCGCCGGGCACGGGCTTCGTGTTCGAAGACAAGATCGTCGGTGGTGTAGTGCCTCGTGAGTACATCGGGCCGACCGAGCAGGGCATCAAGGAAGCGATGGAGACCGGCGTGCTGGCCGGCTACCCGATGGTCGATGTGCGAGTCGAGTTGATCGACGGCAGCTACCACGACGTCGACTCGAGCGAAATGGCCTTCAAGATCGCCGGTTCGATGGCCTTCAAGGAGGCCTGCAAGCGGGCCGGCCCGGTGCTGCTCGAGCCGATCATGGATGTGGAAGTCGTGACTCCCATGGAGTACATGGGTGATGTCATGGGCGACCTGTCCAGCCGGCGCGGCCGTATTGGCGGGATGACCCAGCGGGGTGCGGCGCAGGTGATCGGCGCGAGTGTGCCGCTCTCGGAAATGTTCGGCTACTCGACCACATTGCGTTCACTCACTCAGGGCCGTGCCGTGTACTCGATGCAGTTTTCACGCTACGAAGAAGTACCGAAGTCAAAAGCAGAAGAGATCATCAGCAAGGTCGCTGGGAAGTAGTCCCAGCCAGCGCGCACAAATAGATCAGGACCGGGGAACGGGACATGGGCAAGGCGAAATTCGAGCGGACGAAGCCGCACGTGAACGTGGGGACGA
>JBOICE010000549.1:0-5336 GCA_050739815.1 Pseudomonas sp.
TCACCGATCCCCAAATTCGATAACCCGAAACTCGACATGAGCCCGGCGCTGATGCTCTTCGGCGCCGGCCGCGAGAAGCGTCTGTACGCGGTGCCGCCCTATACCCGGGTGGTCAGCCTGGACTTCGAGGATCACCCGTTCGAGATTCAGCAGTGGGAGGAGAACTGCGCGATCTGCGGCAGCGGCGACTCCTACCTCGACGAACTGATCGTCGACGACGCCGGCGCTAAGCAGTTTGTCTGCTCCGATACCGACTACTGCGCCCAACGTTGCTCGATGCAGGAGGCTGGCCGATGAGCGTCGCCGTTGAAATACCGAAGCTCGCAGGGCGGATGCCGCTAGCGGAACAGATCAAGCCGCTGCTCTCGGTGCGCGACCTGACTCGCCTGTATGGGCCGGAGAAGGGCTGCCAGGCGGTGTCCTTCGATCTTTATCCCGGTGAGGTGCTGGGCATCGTCGGCGAGTCCGGCTCGGGCAAGTCGACCCTGTTGTCGCTGCTCTCCGGGCGCTGCCCGCCGGATCGCGGGGTGGTCAACTACCGCGGCAAGGATGACGCCTGGCTCGACCTCTACCAATCCAGCGAGGCTGAGCGTCGTACCTTGTTGCGTACCGAGTGGGGCTTTGTCGAGCAGAACCCGCGGGACGGCCTGCGCATGGGCGTGTCGGCCGGCGCCAATATCGGTGAGCGGTTGATGGCTCAGGGTTTGCGGCATTACGGTGAACTACGGGCGGCCGGCATCGACTGGCTGAAACAGGTGGAGATCGACCCGCAGCGTATCGATGACCTGCCACGGACTTTCTCCGGCGGCATGCAGCAGCGTCTGCAGATCGCCCGCAATCTGGTTTCCAGCCCACGGCTGGTGTTTATGGACGAACCGACTGGCGGGCTGGATGTCTCGGTGCAGGCGCGCCTGCTCGACCTGCTGCGCGGCTTGGTTCGTGAGCTGGATCTGGCGGTGGTGATAGTCACTCACGATCTGGCCGTGGCCCGGCTGCTGGCGGATCGCCTGATGGTGATGCGCCGCTCCCATGTGGTGGAAGCGGGACTGACCGACCAGATTCTCGACGACCCACAGCATCCGTATTCGCAGTTGCTGGTTTCCTCGGTGTTGCAGCCATAGGGAATGTTCACGTTGTCGTGATCCCGCGTCGGCCGCGATCCAGAAGCAGCGATGCAACCGGGCTCCGGTCTGCGCGGGCGCGCGAGGCTCTTCTTTGACGCTTTTGAGGTGACTTGATGACTACCCTGATCGAGGTCCGCGGCCTCTCAAAAACCTTCACCCTGCACCAGCAGCACGGCGTGGTGTTGAACGTGCTGAGTGAGCTGAGTTTTCACCTGAGTGCCGGCGAGTGCCTGGTGCTGCATGGCCGTTCCGGCGCCGGTAAGTCGACCTTGCTGCGCACCCTGTATGGCAACTATCTGCCTGCTGGCGGCAGCATCCGGATTCGGCATAACGAAGAAATGCTCGAGATGGTCGGCGCCGAACCCCGGCAAACCCTCGAAGTCCGTCGGCAAACCCTCGGCTATGTCAGCCAATTTTTGCGGGTGATTCCGCGCGTCGCCTGTCTCGATGTGGTGATGGAGCCGGCGTTGGCGCGCGGCTGGGATAAAGCCGAGGCCGAGGCACGGGCCAAGCAGCTGTTGAGTCGACTGAACATTCCCGAACGGCTCTGGCAGCTGGCGCCCGGCACCTTCTCCGGTGGCGAGCAGCAACGGGTGAATATCGCCCGCGGCTTTATGGTCACCTGGCCGCTGATGTTGCTGGACGAACCGACAGCCTCGCTGGATGAGGCCAATCGCCAGGTGGTGCTGGAACTGATCGGCGAAGCCAAGGCAGCCGGCGCCGCGCTGATCGGCATCTTCCACGATCGCGCGGCCCGCGAAGCGGTCGCCGACCGTTATCTCGATATGACACCCAGCGAAGGATTGCAGGCTAAGGAGCTCGCCCATGTCGGCTGAACGCATTCTGACCAACGCCCAGGTGGTCACTGCCGAGCGGGTATTTCACGGCACAGTGGTGCTGCGTGATGGCCTGATCGCCGCCGTGGAGGAAGGCCGCAGCAGCTTGTCGCAGGCCGAAGACCTGGGCGGCGCTTACCTATTGCCCGGGCTGGTCGAGCTGCACACCGACAATCTGGAGAAGCACATGAGTCCACGCCCGGGGGTGGACTGGCCCTCCGCTTCGGCGGTGTTGACCCATGATGCGCAGATCATCGCGGCGGGCATCACTACGGTGTTCGATGCGCTGTCGATCGGCGATGTGAATCCCAAGGGCAAGCGCCTGCAACAGCTGCCGGCGATGCTGGAGGCGATCGCCAAGGCCGAGGCGGCCGGGCATACGCGCGCCGAGCACCGCCTGCACCTGCGTTGCGAGGTCAGCCATCCGCAGACGCTGGAGCTATTTCGCGAATTGGTGGAGCACCCATTGGTGCAGTTGGTGTCGGTGATGGATCATGCGCCCGGCCAGCGCCAGTTTGCTCAAGAGGCGAAGTACCGCGAGTACTACCAGGGCAAATACCACCTGAGTGATGCGGAAATGGATGCGTTTATCCGCGAGCAACTGGCCAATTCCAGCGAGTACAGCGAGCAGCACCGCGCGGCCATCGTCGATATCTGCGGCGCGCGTGGCATTTCGGTCGCCAGCCATGACGACGCGACCTTGGCGCATGTGCAGGAGTCGGCAGGCTTCGGCATGGCGGTGGCGGAATTCCCGACCACCCTGGAAGCGGCCAGGGCCAGCCATGAGCTGGGTTTGAAGGTGCTGATGGGGGCGCCGAATATTGTCCGTGGCGGTTCTCACTCGGGCAATATTGCCGCCGCCGAACTGGCTCGGCGGGGCGTGCTGGATATCCTCTCCAGCGACTACTATCCGTCCAGCCTGCTAGCGGCGGCTCTACTGCTGGCCGGACAGGACAACGGCTATGATTTATCTAAGGCCATCGGTACCGTGAGCCGCGCACCGGCCCAGGCAGCCGGGCTGATGGATCGTGGTGAGATTCGCACTGGTTTGCGGGCGGATTTGTTGCAAGCCAAAGTGCTGGATGGGCAGGCGGTGATCCAGCAGGTCTGGCGCCAAGGCAAGAGGGTGTTCTGAAGATGGGCAAGCTGATTTATTTGATCGGCCCTTCGGGGTCAGGCAAGGACAGCCTGCTACAAGCCGCCCGTGCGACCTTGGAGGCGCGCGGCTGTCGGATCGTCCGGCGAGTGATCACCCGCTCGGCCGAAGCGGTTGGCGAGGACGCCGAGGCGGTCACGCCGGCACAGTTCGACCGGCTGGAGGCCGAGGGTGCGTTTGCCATGTGTTGGCGCGCCAATGGCCTGGCGTATGGCATCCCCAAGCAGATCGACGACTGGCTGGCGGCCGGGCATGACGTGTTGGTCAACGGCTCGCGGGCCTATCTGCCGCAAGCGCGCCGACGCTACCCGGACTTGCTCGCCATCTTGTTGACAGTGGACAGCGAGGTCTTGCGTCAGCGCTTGCTGGCTCGGGGGCGTGAATCTGTCGAAGACATCGAGGCCAGGCTGGCTCGCAGCGCGCAATTCCAAGCCAGCGCGAACCCAGAGGGCGAGGGCAACGCCGCGCAACTGCACACCCTGGATAACTCCGATCACTTCGAGCAAACCGTGGCCAACCTGCTCGACCTGATCGGCGCGAGCCGCACATGCGCCTGACCCTGCTCGGCACCGGCGATGCTCGCCAAGTGCCGGTCTACGGTTGTAGTTGTGTGGCTTGCGACAGTGCCAGGGTCTACCCGCAGCGCCGTCGCGGTCCCTGTTGTGCACTGGTCGAGTGCGGCGGGCAGCGCTGGTTGATCGACAGCGGCTTGAGCGACTTGACCGAGCGCTTTCCGCCGAACTCGCTGAGTGGCATCCTGCAAACCCACTATCACGCCGACCACGCCCAGGGCCTGCTGCAATTGCGCTGGGGCCATGGGTTGGTGATTCCTGTACATGGCCCGGCCGACCCGGATGGTCTGGCCGATCTCTACAAACACCCGGGCATCCTCGATTTTTCCCAACCGTTCGCCGCTTTCGAGCGCCGCCAACTTGGCGAGTTGACGGTCACGGCCCTGCCGCTGACCCACTCCAAGCCAACCTTTGGCTATCTATTTGAAGCAGCAGGGCTGGAAGGCCAGGGCAGGTGCATCGCTTACCTGACTGACACAGTCGGCGTGCCAGCGGAAACCGCCGCCTTTCTCGCGGCTAAACCATTGGATGTACTGGTGCTGGATTGCTCCACCGCGCCACAACCACAGGCGCCGCGTAACCATAACGATCTGACCCGCGCCCTGCAGGTGATCGAGCAGTTGCAGCCGGGCCGGACGCTGCTGACCCATATCGGCCACAGCTTCGACGCCTGGCTGCTGGATCACCCGGATGCACTGCCGGCCGGCGTCAGCCTGGCCTTCGATGGGCAGGCGCTGTGACCTGACGCCGCCTCAATCCAGCGGCAACTCGGTGGTGCGTTTGACCTCGCTCATGGCGATATGCGAGTGAGCTTCCTGCACATGAGGGCGCTGCAACAGGTGGTCGCGTAAAAAGCGCTCGTAGCCGGCAATGTCCTTGGCCACCACCTTGAGCAAATAGTCCGAGCCACCGGCCATGGTGTAGCACTCCAGCACCTCAGGGTAGCCGACCACCGCCTGCTCGAATTCTTCCAGGTTGCTGCGGCCGTGGGCCGAGAGCTTGATGTCGACGAACACGGTGATGCTGAAGCCGAGTAGCTTGGGGTTGAGCAGGGCGACCTTGCGCTCGATCAGTCCGTCTTCCTGCATGCGGTGGATGCGTCGCCAGCAGGGCGATTGCGACAGCTCGACCCGCTCGGCGATCTCGGCGGCGGAGAGATCGGCGTTGTGTTGCAGCAGGCGAAGAATCTTGCGATCGATAGGACTCAGCTTGTCTTGCATGAATATTTCCGATTTATGATTTTTATTGGAAAGGTCATGCGAAGTATTGGGGTTTTGTCCCGAAATTAGAAATAAAAAATCGCTACCGCTCAGTCATATTCTTAGCCGCTCGGCCCATCGCAGTGATCCTGTGCTGGAGCCAAACGGGGTGTGCCTACCGTCACAGCCTCAAGCTCGCCAAAACAATAAAAGGAGCGCCGCATGTCTCTGGCCGAGATCCGCCTGGATGACAAGTACCGACTCGCAACCGGTCATCTCTACCTCACCGGCACCCAGGCACTTACTCGCCTGCCGATGCTGCAAAAGCAACGTGACACGGCCCATGGCCTGAACACGGCGTGCTTCATTTCCGGCTATCGCGGCTCGCCCTTGGGCAACCTCGACAAGAGCCTGTGGGAGGCCAAGTCCTTCCTCCAGGAAAACGCCAT
>JBOICE010000550.1:0-2542 GCA_050739815.1 Pseudomonas sp.
CGAACTCGGCCACCGAGGTGGCGGGCACGCGGGAGGAAACCGCCAGCAGGTCCGAGCCGACCGCCAGCAGTGCCACCGGCGCGAAGTCCTTCCTGAAGTTGACCGGCATCGAGGGCATCAGCGCCGGCAGCTGGATCATCGACGTAAAGCCGAGATACAGCGTGTGGCCGTCACGGGGTGCCGCCAGCACCGATTGCGCGGCGATGATTCCCGATGCCCCTGGCTTGTTCTCCACCACGACCGGTTGCCCGAGCGGCTTGGCAATGCCCGCGGCGAGCGCGCGGGCGAGGAGGTCGGTGCCGCCGCCGGGCGGACCGGGCACGACGATGCGCAAGGGCTTGTCGGGAAAATCAGTCTTCGCCTGCGCGGCCGACGGTGCGGAGGCAAACAGCATGCTGCAGCCGGCAAGCGCCAGGCAGGCATGCTTCAGGCATGAGCGAGGGAAATTACTCAGCAGTCCCAAATATATGCGACAGATGGGGCATCAAAGAATGATCGAATGAGGGTGCGCTTTTTCTGCAGCCCACGCAGTTGTTGCTCGACGCGAATCTCCAGCTTCTCGCCGGTGCGCAGCGGATTGCGCGCCACGCCGGTGCGCTTGAGGTGACTCCATACCAGCTCGTCCGGATTGAGGTCCGGCGCGTAACCCGGCAGGAAGTGCAACGTTAATCTGCCGCCAGTGGATTCGACGTACTCGCGCACACTTGCCTTCTTATGGGCTGGCAAGCCGTCAATGACAAGATGCACCGGCTTGCGCCTGCCCCTCATCATCTTCCTGAGCAATTCGATGAACAGCTCCGCGGTGAGCGCGCCCTTGTACGTCGCGAACCAGAAGCCGCCCCGGGCGTTGACCGCCGAGGCTGCCGAGATCGATTGGCGCTGGCCGGGGCGCTCGATCACCGGACTCTGCCCTTTGAGCGCCCAAGTCTTGCCGTGCACCGTGTCGGCTCGAAACCCGGATTCATCCCAGAAGTAGATTTCCGCCCCACTACGTCGGGCCCTTGCTGCAAGGTCAGGATAGGTCTCACGCTGCCAGCGCTCAATCGCCTGCGGATCTCGCTGATAGGCGCGCTGCAGTGGTTTTTGTGGCGTCAGGCCCAAACGGGCCAGCAACCTCCCCACTGCGGTCAGACCCATGCGCACACCAAACTTTTGCTCAATCAAGGTGGCCACGATTTGCCGCGTCCACAGCCCGAAGTCCAATCCGAATTGCCGCGGGTCCCTGCCGTTAATCCAGCGTAGAACCTGGGCCTGCTGGCGCGCTGTGAGCTTGGGCGGTCGACCGGTGGCAGGCCGCGCTGCCAGTGCCCGCTCCCCATTGCCGCGCCCGCTGGCAGCCTTGAGCCATCGGTAGATCGAGGTGCGATTCATTCCCAGGGACTTCACTACCTCCGACGGCTTCTCGCCTTCCTTCACCCGGCGCAACGCCAGCAGCCGAAATTCTTCCTGCGTCGCGCGATCCAGTTGGCGGCCATCTCGTTTCATGGCTCATGAGACTACCGTCGATCCCATTCGTTCAATTTTTGTCGCCTTATTTTGGGACTGGTCAGTAACTTCGCCAGACTCGCGTTTACTCTCGGATTTTGAACAGCAATGGGCAACGACGAGTCGGGGGCATGAGTGGACGAGGAATTCGAGAGTCTGGATCTTGGTGATCCGCGGCGGGATCGGCGCGCCAAGGAATTGCTCAAGCGGTTTGCGGCCCTGCCTACGGCGAGCATTCCCGGTGCGTGCGATGACTGGTCGCAAACCATTGGGGCGTATCGGTTTCTCGGCAATGAGCAGATCGATTGGCGGGACGTGATGCAGCCGCATTGGGAGCGCACGGCGGAAAGAGTCGCGCAGTTTCCGGTGGTGCTGTGCATCGCTGATTCAACCGAACTTAACTTCAATGGCCAGGAAATAGAGGGGCTGGGGCCGCTGAGCTACGAAGCCCAGCGGGGCATGTTTTTGCATCCGACCTACGCGGTGACGCCTGACCGTGAACCGCTGGGGGTGATCGATGCCTGGATGTGGGCTCGGGAACCAAAGGACGCCGACGGCAACCGCGGCGGGATCAAGGAAAGCGTACGCTGGACTGAAGGGTATGAACGCGTTGCGGAGCAAGCCGCGCTATTGCCCCAGACACGGCTGGTGTATGTGACGGACCGCGAGGGTGATATTGCCGAGTTGATGGCGCGCGCCCAGGAACTTGGCCAACCGGCCGACTGGCTGATCCGCAGCCAACACAACCGCAACCTTGCCGAGGGCGGCAAGTTGTGGGATAGCGTCGACGCCAGCCCGGTACTCGGGGAAATCACCTTTATCTTGCCGGGGCGTGCAGGCCAGAAGGCGCGCGAGGTCAAACAGGAGCTACGCGCAAAACGCATGAGGCTGCCCGGTCTGGATGGCCCTGCGCTCACCTGTGTAGAGGCCAGGGAGATCGGAGCGCCCGCAGGCGTCAAGCCAGTGGTTTGGCGGCTGTTGACGAACCGAGAAGCGCAGGACGCCGATGCTGTCATCGAGCTCGTCGACTGGTACCGAGCCCGATGGGAAGTGGAGA
>JBOICE010000551.1:0-11954 GCA_050739815.1 Pseudomonas sp.
GCCCACAGCCGGCCTCAGCCAACACCTGGCGGATCAGCGGCAGCATGCGCTTGACGTGGTCGCGCGAGGCCAGCTCGGGCACGACCCCACCGTACACGCGGTGCAGATCGATCTGACTGAACAGCGCATCCGCCAGCAGACCGCGCTCGCTGTCGTACAGCGCGACACCGGTCTCGTCGCAGGAGGTTTCCAATCCCAGCACTAGCATGGGTTTGCACCTTGAGTCTGGGCAAATTCGAAGGCGCGCATGATAATCGCCACCCCTCGGCCCGACCAGGGCTTTTCGATCAGAGGCTTTGCATTCCTGGCGGCGAGGCGTTAACATCCGCAACCCTTAAAAACCGACGTTCTCCCGCGCCAACTGCCAGGAGTACGTTCACCACCGGTAATTAGTGAAGGTAAGCCCTGGATGCCAGCCGTCAAAGTTAAAGAGAACGAACCCTTCGACGTAGCTCTGCGTCGCTTCAAACGCTCCTGTGAAAAAGCCGGTGTTCTGGCCGAAGTTCGCAGCCGCGAGTTCTACGAGAAACCCACTTCCGAGCGCAAGCGCAAGGCTGCAGCAGCAGTTAAGCGTCACGCTAAGAAAGTGCAGCGTGAACAGCGCCGCGCCGTACGCCTGTATTAATCCACAGACGCACGCAGTCAGTTTTTGCCACGCCCGGCCCAAAGCCGGGCTCCCGGCATGACCGAACCTAGCATCAAGACCTGCATCACAGAGGCCATCAAGGACGCAATGCGCGCCCAAGACAAGCCTCGACTGATGACGCTACGCCTCGCCATGGCCGATATTAAACGTATCGAAATTGACGAGCGTATCCTGGTCGATGACGCCCGCACCCTGCTGATCCTCGACAAGATGATCAAACAGCGGCGCGATTCCCTGCGTCAGTTCAGCGACGCTGGTCGCAAAGACCTCGCCGACGTCGAAGCCGCCGAAATTGTCGTGCTTCAAACCTTTATGCCGAAACCACTGGATGAGGCCGAGATCAGCTCACTGATCCAACACGCTATCATCGACAGTGGCGCCCGAGGCATGCCGGACATGGGCAAAGTAATGGCAATATTGCGCCCCCAAGTGCAAGGCCGCGCCGACATGGCACTGGTCAGCCAACAACTGAAAGCCCGTCTGTCCTCCTGATTCCGCCGCAGTTATGCTGGCGACTCGCCTGATTACGAGAACGCCATGGCCGGGCTGATACCCCAGACTTTTATTGACGACCTGTTGAACCGCACCGACATCGTCGACGTGGTCAGCTCGCGCGTTCAACTGAAGAAAACCGGCAAGAATTTCAGCGCCTGCTGCCCGTTCCACAAAGAGAAAACCCCCTCGTTCAGCGTCAGCCCAGATAAACAGTTCTATTACTGCTTTGGCTGCGGTGCCGGCGGTAACGCCCTGGGTTTTATCATGGACCACGACAACCTGGAGTTCCCCCAGGCCGTCGAGGAACTCGCAAAAGCCGCCGGCATGGAAGTGCCGCGCGAGGAAAGTGGCCGCAACCAGAAGCCTCGGCAACCGACCGACTCACCGCTCTACCCGCTGCTAACAGCTGCCGCCGACTACTATCGACAAGCGCTGAAAAGCCACCCGACCCGCAAGGCCGCCGTGGACTACCTGAAGGGCCGCGGCCTATCGGGCGAGATTGCCCGCGACTTCGGCCTCGGCTTCGCTCCACCCGGCTGGGACAACCTGCTCAAACACTTGAGCAGCGACAGCCTGCAACAAAAAGCCATGATCGATGCGGGCCTCCTGATCGAGAACGCCGAGAGCGGTAAACGCTACGACCGCTTCCGCGACCGCGTGATCTTCCCGATTCGCGACAGCCGCGGACGCGTGATCGCCTTCGGCGGCCGCGTCCTAGGCGACGACAAGCCGAAATACCTGAACTCACCGGAAACCCCGGTCTTTCATAAAGGCCAGGAACTCTACGGGCTGTACGAAGCACGCAAGAGCAACCGCGATCTCGACGAAGTCATGGTGGTCGAGGGCTACATGGACGTGATCGCCCTTGCCCAACAAGGCTTGCGCAACGCCGTCGCCACCCTCGGCACCGCCACCAGCGAAGAACATCTCAAGCGCCTGTTTCGCATTGTTCCGAGTGTCTTATTCTGCTTCGACGGCGACCAGGCCGGCCGCAGTGCGGCTTGGCGCGCACTGGAGTCGACCCTGCCAAGCCTGCAAGACGGCCGGCGCGCACGCTTTTTGTTCCTTCCGGAAGGCGAAGACCCGGACACCCTGGTACGCAGCGAAGGCACCGATGCATTTCGCGCACGCATCAATCAGCAGGCGCAGCCGCTGGCGGACTATTTTTTCCAGCAACTCACCCAGGAAGCCGACCCGCGATCATTGGAAGGCAAAGCTCACCTAGCAACCCTGGCAGTACCGTTGATCGACAAGATACCGGGCGCCAATCTGCGCACCCTGATGCGCCAGCGCCTCAGTGAAATTACCGGCCTCAACGGCGAAGCCCTTGGCCAGGCAATTCAGAGCGCCCCCGCCGAAGAGCCGCCAAGCTACGACCCCAGCGCTTACTACGACGTGGCCCCCGACTATGGGCATGAGGAATACAGCCCGCAACCCGAACAGAATTGGCAAAAAAAATCCGGGCAGAAAGGCAACGGACAGAAGAAATGGGAGAAGCCCTGGGACAAAAAGGGCAAACACCCCGACTTCCAGCCCAGAGCACCACGCGTCGCCGCACCGGTAGAGTCGCCCACACTGACCGCCCTGCGCACACTCCTGCACCACCCAGAATTGGCGCACAAGGTCGAAGATGCCAGCCATTTCGCTGCAGAAAACGACACCTACGCACAACTGCTGGTCGCCCTGCTCGGGGCCCTGCAGAAGAACCCCAAGCTACGCTCACTGCAATTGATCGCCCGCTGGCACGGCACCGAACAAGGCCGCCTGCTCAAGGCCCTGGCAGAAAAGGAATGGCTGATTCAAGCCGACAACCTTGAACAACAGTTTTTTGACACTATAACTAGTCTTGCAGCCCGCCAACGCGAGCGCAGCCTGGAGCATTTGCTCCGCAAAGCACGTCAAAGTGAGCTAAGCGCAGAGGAAAAAGCTCAACTGCGCGACTTACTCAGCCGTACCGTTAGCCCCATCACCCCGACCTCAACTGGCGCGTGAGGTCCCTGCTCAGGTATAATCCTCGGCTTGTTTTTTTGCCCGCCAAGACCTTCAGTGGATAGGGTGTTATGTCCGGAAAAGCGCAACAACAGTCTCGCCTCAAAGAGTTGATCAGCCGTGGTCGTGAGCAGGGTTACCTGACTTACGCCGAGGTCAACGACCACCTGCCGGAGGATATTTCCGACCCGGAACAGGTGGAAGACATCATCCGCATGATTAACGACATGGGGATCAACGTATTCGAGAGCGCCCCGGATGCGGATGCCCTGCTATTGGCCGAAGCCGATACCGACGAAGCCGCCGCTGAAGAAGCTGCCGCTGCGTTGGCCGCGGTTGAAACCGATATCGGGCGCACTACCGACCCGGTGCGCATGTATATGCGCGAAATGGGCACAGTGGAGCTGCTCACTCGTGAAGGCGAAATCGAAATCGCCAAACGTATCGAGGAAGGCATTCGCGAGGTGATGGGCGCTATCGCTCATTTCCCGGGTACTGTCGACAGCATTCTCGCCGAGTACACCCGCGTCACGACCGAGGGTGGGCGCCTCGCTGAAGTCCTCAGCGGCTATATCGACCCGGATGACGGCATTGCCGCGCCGGCCGAAGTCCCGGTTCCGGTCATCAAAGACGGCGCCGCCGCCGAGGCCGAAACCGAAGATGAAGAAGCCGAAGGCGACAGCGAAGACGAAGAAGAAGGCGATGGCGGTCCAGACCCGGAAGTCGCGCGCCAACGCTTCGGCGCGGTAGCCGAGCAGCTGGAAAAAGCCAAGAAAGTGCTGAAAAAGCATGGCCGCGACAGCAAGCAAGGTATTGCCGAGCTGAAAGAGCTGGCCGAGCTGTTCATGCCGATCAAGCTGGTACCTAAGCAGTACGACGCTCTGGTTGTACGGGTGCGCGACTCTCTGGAGCGTCTGCGCGCCCAGGAACGCGCCATCATGCAACTCTGCGTTCGTGATGCCCGCATGCCGCGTGCCGACTTCCTGCGCCAGTTCCCTAGCCATGAAATCGACGAAAGCTGGGCCGCGCAACTGGCCAAAGGCAAGAGCAAGTACGCCGAGGCCATCGGTCGCCTGCAATCTGACATTCAGCGCTGCCAGCAAAAGTTGGCGGCACTTGAAGCAGAGACCGGCCTGAAGCTGGCCGAGATCAAGGACATCAACCGTCGCATGTCGATCGGTGAGGCCAAAGCCCGCCGCGCGAAGAAAGAGATGGTTGAAGCGAACTTGCGTCTGGTGATCTCGATCGCCAAGAAGTACACCAACCGCGGCCTGCAGTTCCTCGATCTGATTCAGGAAGGCAACATCGGCTTGATGAAAGCGGTGGACAAGTTCGAATACCGTCGCGGCTACAAGTTCTCGACCTACGCCACCTGGTGGATTCGTCAGGCAATCACCCGCTCGATCGCCGACCAGGCGCGGACCATCCGTATCCCGGTACACATGATCGAGACGATCAACAAGCTCAACCGCATCTCTCGCCAGATGCTGCAGGAGATGGGCCGCGAACCCACTCCGGAAGAGCTTGGTGAACGCATGGAAATGCCGGAAGACAAGATCCGTAAGGTATTGAAGATCGCCAAAGAACCGATCTCCATGGAAACCCCGATCGGTGACGATGAAGACTCCCATTTGGGCGATTTCATCGAAGACTCCACCATGCAGTCGCCGATCGATGTAGCCACGGTCGAAAGCCTCAAGGAAGCGACCCGCGAAGTACTGGCCGGCCTCACTGCCCGTGAAGCCAAAGTACTGCGCATGCGCTTCGGCATCGATATGAATACCGACCACACGTTGGAAGAGGTGGGTAAACAGTTCGACGTGACCCGCGAGCGGATTCGTCAAATTGAAGCCAAGGCGCTGCGCAAGCTGCGCCATCCGACGAGAAGCGAGCATCTGCGCTCCTTCCTCGACGAGTAACCACAAAACCCCCGGCCCTTGCCGGGGGTTTTGCATTCCCCACTCCCACTCCCAGCAGCAGCCCGTCTACACTCGCCACTACACCTGAGTAGTAATGAGGCCGCTATGCCACGACTGCTGGCCATTCTCTTGCTGTGTCTGGCGTATTGGGCAGCCCCGGCTGTTGCTTTGACGCTTAGCCAAGCAGAGCGCACCTGGCTTGCTGCGCACCCAACGTTGCGCCTGGGTGTCGATGCATCCTGGCCACCGTTCGAGTTCCGCGACGAACAAGGACGCTATCAAGGCCTGACCGCCGATTACATCGCACTGGTCGAGCAGCGCTTAGGCGTCAGCATCCAACTGGTGGAGCCGAGTAGCTGGAGCGTGGTTCTGGAACAAGCCAAAGCCAGCCACCTGGACTTGCTCCCAGGGGTGATGGCGACCCCCGAGCGGCAGACCTACCTGGCCTTCACCCGGCCTTATCTCGACTTCCCGATTGTCATCCTGGCACGCAATGGCGGCCCCCAACCGCGCACTTTGAGCGACCTCTACGGTTTGAAAGTCGCGGTGGTCGAGAATTATGCGCCCCACGAACTACTCCGCAGCAAGCACCCTGATCTCAATCTTCTGCCGCTGCCGAACGTCAATGCCGCCCTGCAAGCCCTCGCCACTGGTCAGGCCGATGCTCTGATCGGAGACCTTGCATCCAGTGTCTGGAGCCTGCGGCAGCTCAAGCTGGAAGGCCTGTTCATCAGCGGCGAAACACCCTATCGCTATCAGCTGGCCATGGCTGCGCCACGCGATCAGGCGATTCTGGTGGGGATTCTCGACAAACTCCTCGCCGACATGAGCGACGCCGAAGTCACCGCCCTGCAAGAGCGCTGGGTCGGCGGCGTTCTGGATCACCGCAGCTTTTCGCGCGAAGTATTCCTCTACGGCCTCCCCGCCCTACTGGCGCTGATGGGCATCCTCGCCATAGTGATAGGCATCAACCGCCGCCTGAGTGCCGAGATGGCCAATCGCAGCGCCCTTGAGCAGGAGCTGCGCAACAGCGAAAAACACTACCGCAGCCTGGTGGAGAGCCTCTCGGCAATTACCTGGGAGGCGCGCCTGGATGACTACACCTATAGCTACGTCTCGCCGCACGCCGAAACACTGCTCGGCTACCCGCTTGCCGACTGGCTAACGCCCGGCTTCTGGTTACGCACACTGCACCCGGACGACCGCCAGCCAGCATTCGCCTACTGCAAAAGTGAAAGCGCGGCTGGACGCAACCACAGCCTCGATTACCGGATGTACGCCGCCGATGGTCGCATCGTCTGGATCCATGACATCGTCACCCTCATTCAACACGCCGATAACGCCGTGTTGCGCGGCCTGATGATCGACGTCACCGAGACCAAACAGACCGAGCAGGCCCTACGCCTTTCGGAACAGAAGTTCGCCTCGGTCTTCCAGCAATGCCCAGACATGCTGGTCATTGCCCGCCGCTCTGACGGTTGCCTGCTGGAAGTGAACAGCTCCTTTGAACAGCAGATCGGCATCTCAGTCGCCAATGCCCTGGGTAAAACCGCAACCGAACTCAACATCTGGGGCATCCCGGGCATCGGTCCGGACGTATTGCAACGCCTGCAAAACGGCGGCTTGCGTAACCTGGAAATGCCCTTTCGCAAGCATGACGGCCGCCTGTTCACCGGCCTGATCTCGGCCCAACCCTTCCAACTCGATGAAACACCAGCGCTGGTCGTAGTGGTGCGTGACATCAGCCAACTGAAGGAAACCCAGCAGCGACTACAGACCTCCGAAGAAAAGTTCGCCCAGGTCTTCCACTCCTCGCCCGACGGCCTGCTACTTACCCGCATGAGCGACGGCCTACTCCTTGAAGTCAACGAAGGTTTCACTCGCCTCAGCGGTTATAGCAGCAGCGAAATAGCCGACCGCTCGACACTCGACCTGGGCCTCTGGGACAACCAGGAAGATCGCCAACGGATCATGCAACTGCTCAGCATCCATGGCGTGGTCCGCGACTTCACCGCACCGATGCGCAACCGCAGCGGCGAGTTGCGACTCTGCGAGCTGTCGACCCAAATCATGCAAATCAGCGGAGAACGCTGCCTGCTGACCATCGCCCGCGATGTGACCGAGCGCCTGCAGATTCAAGAAAAATTGCAGCAGGCCGCGACCGTATTCGAGAGCACGGCAGAAGGGGTGATGATCACCGACACCCAGCAACGCATCACTGCCGTGAACCGCGCCTTTAGCGAAATCACCGGTTACAGCGAGCAGGATGCTCTCGGCCAATCACCGCGCCTGCTCGCTTCCGGTCAGCACGACAGCGCCTTTTACACCGCCATGTGGCATCAACTGCGCATCGAGGGGCACTGGCAAGGTGAAATCTGGAATCGCCGCAAGAACGGCGAGCTTTATCCCGAATGGCTGACCATCAGCGCCGTGCGCAACCGCGATGAGGTGACTACTCACTACGTCGGCGTCTTCGCCGACATCTCCACCCTCAAACATGCCCAGGCCAGCCTCGACTACCAAGCCCACCATGACCCACTCACCGGCCTGCCCAACCGCCTGCTCTTCGAAAATCGCCTGCGCGCAGCGTTAATCGACGCCCAGGCCGACGACCGTCAAGGCGCGGTACTGTTCCTCGACCTGGACCGTTTCAAACATATCAACGACAGCCTCGGCCACCCGGTCGGCGACCTGCTGCTGAAAGCCATCGCCCTGCGCCTCAAGGAGCAGCTACGCGATATCGACACCGTCGCACGCCTTGGCGGTGACGAATTCATCATCCTGCTCCCCGGCCTGCAGCACAGCAGTGACGCCGAGCAAATTGCCAATAAACTGCTGACCGGCCTTGGCGCCCCCTTCCAAGCCGACGAACACGAGTTCTTTATCAGCGCCAGCATCGGCGTCAGCCTATTCCCGCAAGATGGCAACGACGTCGCCACCCTCGTGAAGAACGCCGATGCCGCCATGTACCGCTCGAAAGCCAAGGGCCGCAACCGCACCGAACTCTACACCCACGACCTGAGCTTCCAGGCCACCGAACGCATGGCTCTGGAGCGTGAGTTACGCCGCGCCTTGGAGCGCGGGGAGCTCAGCCTCCACTACCAACCGAAGCTCTCCCTGAGCACGCAACTCCTGGTCGGTGCCGAAGCGCTGATCCGCTGGCATCACCCGGTGTTTGGCGAGATCCTCCCTGAGCGCTTCATTCCGCTCGCCGAGGACAACGGCCTGATCCTGCCGCTGGGTGACTGGGTATTGCAGGAGGCCTGTCGGCAGATGGGCGAATGGCAACAGCAGCACACCTCCTTCGGCCCGCTGTCGGTTAACCTCGCCGGCGCACAGCTACGCCAGCCACAGCTGGTCGAGCGCATCGACCACCTGCTCCAGAGTTACAACCTCGAACCCGCCCTACTACAACTGGAGATCACCGAGAACTTCATCATGAGCCAGGCTGAAGAAGCCCTGGCCATCCTCCACGAACTCAAACGGCTCGGCGTACAACTGGCCATCGACGACTTCGGCACTGGCTACTCCTCGTTGAGCTACCTCAAACGACTCCCCCTGAATACGCTGAAGATCGACCAGTCCTTCGTCCGCGGCCTCCCCGACGACCCGCACGATGTCGCCATCACCCGCGCCATCATCGCCCTCGGGCGCAGCATGCAACTGACGGTGATCGCCGAAGGTGTGGAAACCAAAGCCCAGGAGCTTTTTCTCGCCAGCGAAGGCTGCGAAGAAATCCAAGGCTTCATCGTCAGCCGGCCCTTGCCCGCAGAGCTCTTCGCCAGCAATTTCCTCAACCCATACCGTTTGGTTGGCGCTCCACAGAAGGCGCCGGTATAATCCGCCGGCTTTCCGGGGCCTATAGCTCAGTTGGTTAGAGCAGGGGACTCATAATCCCTTGGTCGTAGGTTCGAGTCCTACTGGGCCCACCATATAGATCAGTGACCTAGCCTCTCGACAATCGAGGGGCTTTTTCATTTATGAGCGCTTTATAGATTTTGGGTACCGATTTGGGTACCGTTTGTCTCACGCTGCACACAACGCTGCCGAGCCTTGCTCACTCCCGAGCCAAGCAGCTGACCCGTTGGCGAGCAAATGACGCCAGTTCAGCGTAGTCACCTGCCCCGCCAACGCGATCCAGATAGTAGCCTGCAATCCCCAGTGCGAGCGGCCCCTCGCGATCACAGCGCGACGAGTCACCGATCATGGCAGTGCCCTGGGGGGGCAACGCCTAGCGCCTGGCACGCCTGGCGATAGATCACTGCTTCAGGCCTCACCGCACCGACGTCGAAACTGAAGGTGTGGGCGTCCAACGATGGGAAGCAGCGCCGAATTGCTTTCGCATAGGGCAGGGCCAGGTTCGAACAAACCGCCACTCGAACACCTTGATCCCGGAGCAAAGCATGAGTTAGTTGCCATGTATGACTGGCGCGGCAGGAGCGCGAACAGTTCAACTACCAATATTGAGCACGGCCCGGCCACTCAACTGCCGGTAGGCCTGCGCGGTGCTGAGAAAGACCTCACCGCTGAGCTGCTGCTGGATCAGCTGACTGCGCTGCAGGCGATCCATCACCGGGCCTTTGACATCGGACAGGTGCAGCTTCACGCCTTGCTGCTGCAGACTGCGGTTAAGATCGCCGAGTGCCGCCAGGCCGGTGCAGTCGACCAAGTTGACCGCCGACATTACCAGCAGCAGATGCCGGGTAGTGGGCTGCAACAGCTGCTCGACCCGCTCGATCACCGCCTCGGCGTTGCCGAAGAACAGCCCGGCATCGACACGCAGGAGCAGCACGTCTGGGTGGGTTTCCACGGCATAGCGCGCGACATTGCGAAAGCTGTCGCCATCGGCCATGCGCCCGAGCACGGCGATATGCGGCCGACTGGCGCGCGCCAGCAGACTGCCGAGCGACAACAGCACACCGATCACCACGCCCTCCTCGACGCCAAGCAGCAACACGCCAGCCAGCGTGGCGAGCCAGGCCAGGGCGTCAAGGCGGTCGTAATTCCAGGCCTCGCGGGGCGTAGCGAGGTCGAGCATGCCGAACACCGCGACCACGATGGTCGCGGCCAGGGCCGGCAGCGGCAGGAAGGACAACCAGCCGGTCGGCCCGAGCAGGGTCAACGCCAGCAGCGCGGTGCTAATCAGTCCGGCGAGCTGGCTCTGCGCGCCGGCGGCGAAGTTCACCGAGGCGCGCGACAGGCTGCCGGTGACTGGAAAGCCGCCGGAGACGGCGCTGGCCAGGTTGGCCGCGCCCAGGCTGAGCAGCTCGCGGTTGCTGTCGAGGCGCACGCCGCGCAGTTGCGCGAGGCGCTGGGCGGCGGACTGGCTGGACAAGAAGACCATGAAGGCGATCAGCAAGGCCGGCATGACCAGTTCGCGCCAGTGCTCGCTGGACCAGGCCAGATGCAGCTGCGGTAGGTTCTTCGGCACCTCGCCGATGGTCTTCACCCCGGCGGCAGGCAAGTCCAGCGCCGCCACCAGCAGGGTCGCCAGCAGCAGCACCAGGGCCGGGGTCAGCTTGCTCAGGGTAGCGGCCAGCGATGGCGAGCAACCGAGGTGCTGCAACAGTCGCGGTAAGTAGCGGCGGCCGAGCAGCAGCAAGCCGATGGTCGCCAGGCCGAGCGCGCTGGAAGGCCAGTTGGGTTGCGCTAGCGGGCCGCCGAGCAGCATCTGGTATTGACCGCCGATGATCAGCAGCGCGCAACCGCTGGTAACGCCACTGAGCACCGGGCGGCTGAGCAAGCTGGAGAGAAAGCCCAGGCGCAAGGCGCCACAGGCCAGCAGGACGATACCGCTGAGCAGCGCCAGTTGCGCCGCCAGCATGACGTACTCGGGCGAACCGGCCGGCGCCATGCCTGCCAGGGCGGTGGCGGTCATCAATGAGGTCAACGCCATCGGCCCGATCGATTGCACCGCGCTCCCGCCGATCAGCGCATAGACCACCGCGGGCAGGAGGCTCGCATACAGGCCGACCACTGGCGGCAATCCGGCGACGATGGCATAGGCCATGCTCTGCGGCACCAGCATCAGGGCGACGATCACCCCGGCGCCGAGGTCGCCGGCCAACATGTCGCGGCGGTAGTGTCTGAGCCAGTGCAGCATGGGGAGTCCTGATGATCACGAGAACAGGGGCCGGCGAGGTTAACACCGGCGCCGCCCCAGGACGGTTCGGCTCATATCAGCATAACCGCTTCAGCACAACGCGCTGATCACCTGGGTCAGCGAGGAAGCTGACCGGTGACCGCCTCGTTCACTTTACGGATAACGCTTCGAGCCGCGCCGGCGCCTTTTCCTGGCAGCGTCCGGGCAGCAGGAAATACGACAGCGCCGGGATCAGGATCAACGCCCCCAGCATGTTCCACAGGAACATGAAGGTCAGCAGGATGCCCATGTCGGCCTGGAACTTGATCGGCGACCAGGCCCAGCACACCACGCCGGCGGCCAGGGTGATGCCGACCAGCCCGACCACCCGGCCGGTAAAGGCCACCGCGCTCTTGTAGGCGTCGGATAGCGACATGCCCTGGCGCTGGTAGTGCAGCTGCACGCTCAGCAGGTACAGCGCATAGTCCACGCCGATGCCCACGCCCAGGGCGATCACCGGCAGCGTCGCCACCTTCACGCCGATACCCATCGCCACCATCAACGCCTCGCAGAGGATCGAGGTGAGCACCAGCGGCAGCAACGCCACCAGCGTCGCGCGCCAACTGCGGAAGGTGATCAGGCAGAACAGCGTCACTGCGGCATAGACGTAAAGCAGCATGGTGCGGTTGGCCTCGCGCACCACGATGTTGGTGGCCGCCTCGATGCCGGCGCTGCCGGCGGCGAGCAGGAACTGGCGATCCGGAGTGCTGTTCTCCTTCGCGAACTTGTCGGCGATGGCCACCACTTCGTCGAGGGTCTCGGC
>JBOICE010000552.1:0-3156 GCA_050739815.1 Pseudomonas sp.
GGCATGAACCGGTCACGCGACATGGTCGCCCCAGGTGCCGACGGCTGCACGTTGAGGCGAACTCCTACGCGGGCACGTCGGCGCGGCGGGAGCTTGTTCCTGGCCATTCTGTCGGCCGCTGGCTGGCCACCACGCTCGCAGGTCGAACACGTGCCCACCCAGAGCGCCTCGGGCGGGCAGGATGGCACGTGGTTGAACAGGTGCGCGCAGTGCTCGCAAACGTGGTTGCAGTCGCGCACCGGCTTGTTGCGGTGCCACCAGCGCTCAACGACTTCCCCGAAGGTCCACTCGCGCGCCGAGCTGGGCCGGACGCCGAGCTGGTGAAACATCATCGCGCTCAGCGTATTCGCATCGGCCACGCCGGCCGCCACGGCCGCGGTCGTGCTGGTGGTGCCTTTGCGCAACGCGCGGTGCGCGATGATCAGCTTGTGAAGGGTGATCCGAACTGACGTAGCGCACCACCGCCTTCTCTGCAGTGAGCTGCGACAGGTACTCGTCATCCGTGTTTTCAGGAAAAGGCATATACCCCGGCCCGGGCAGTTTCAACTTCATGCGCGCGAAGAGCGGTCGCCCTGCACATCAACTGCGCATGTGAGCAGCCCCGCGCCCGCCGGCACCTCAGCTGCGTACTTGGGGCAATGTGCCCGCAGTCCGCCGGGTGTAATGCGCTCGCCTTCATCCTCCCATATTTCGCCCAGCACCGTGTTCACGAACACACGCAGCTTTTCCGGAATTCCCTGCGCCTCCAGCCACTCGCGCACCAGCTCTTCCCAACGCGACCACGGCGGGTAGAGCGCATCGAGATGGAACCCGGCAACACGGGATCCAGGGGTTTCGGCGATCCACACGCCGCCCTCGAGCATGCGCAGCTTCTGCGATTCCAGTTGCTTCAGGGACCCCAAACTCCCGTGCGGCCAGGGCAATTGTGATTGCGCGCCCAGGCGAAGAGACAAGAAGCCGCCGGGTTGTTATGCGGCTGCCGATCCGCCGCGGTATGGAAAGTCGGACGCGGCCTTCTGACATGCAGCGACTCATCTGGGCGAACCTGCGCTGGGAAAACAACGATCCGTTGACCGCGCACTACGTCTGCGCCCAGTGCGGCGTGGTGATCGTGGCGGGAATGTGAGTCGGGTCGACTTCTACCCAACAGCAGCACGTTAATAAAGATCGCCCAGTACCTCAAAACGACGCTGCATTGGTTGATGACAGAGTACGAGGAAGATCCGCTGCTTGCCGAGCTCGAGCCGGATGAGTTCACCCGGGCAGAGCGCGGGGATTACAACCCATACATGGTTGCCGAACACGCCAACAGGCGACATCCGCGAGGCGCGGCCGAGCGAGGTGCCGTAAGGCGAGGTAATGAACATCTTCGGCGACTATCTGCAGTTGCTCGCCAGCCTCGCGAGGATCGCCCCACCTGGGGAAGCACGGGCTCGAAAGCTCGACGCGCTCGACGCCGTGAGTCATACCGCAACCGCCTTCGGCACACAAATGCCTGATTGGTTTACGAGTTGAAAAGGGCTGTCCAGACGGACGAGCTATGAGAGAAAAAATGGTCAACCGCGATTGCTGGTCAATGGTGGTCACCGAACAAGGCGTCACAGTCCGCCTGTACCAGTGCGAGCAGGACGGCCCAATCTACCGCTCCGTCGTGATGGAGCGCGTTACAAGCAAGAACGGGAAGGAACGCACACGTGCCGATCGGAAGAGCCTGAAACACTCCGATCGTGATCTGGCTGAGAAGCAAGCGAAGAATCTCTGCAAGGCGATCGCCAAACTGCGCGCGGCCGGTGGCAGCGCCGGTGCGAGTGACCATCCGCGATGTGTTCGCAGCGTACCGCCAGCAGCGCATGCCCGACATGAAGCCTGCGCGCGTGCGCGAGGCCGAATCCCGAATCGCCATGTTCGAGGATGCCTGGGGCCGCGGGTTGCTGGTCGCGGACGTCAACCAGACTCGTGTGAACATGTACTGCCGGAAGCGTCGCGAGCTCGCTGTCGTGTCACCTGGCCTGCAGGTCAATGAGGACGGCCACGGCCGACGTGGCTATCGCTCACCGAAACCGGTCCGCGACGGCGCACTCGATGCGGAGTTCCGCTGGCTCACGAGTGTGTTCAACTGGGCGCACGGGTTCAAGGTCGGCGGCAAGCGCATGATTCCGGAGAACCCGCTACGTGGCACTGAGTGGCCTCGCGAGCAGAATCCACGGCGTCCCGTGGCGTCGCAGCAGCGGTACCTGGCCACGCTCGAGCACGTCGATGCTAAGGATCCAGCTGGCAGGTTGCGCTGCATCCTAGCCCTCGCCCGCCACACTGGTCGCCGTGAGTCGGCGATCTGCTCCATCGCCGCCAGCGACCTGCTGCTGTCCATCGATCGAATCCGTGAGGCGCTGGCCGCAGCTGGCATGGATGAGGGCATGGCCGACCATATGCCGCACAGCGCGATCCGCTGGGCAGCGGAAACTGACAAGCAGGGCCTGCTCTTCATCAGCCCGGTGAACAGGCACGCGCGCGTGGCGATCGATGCCTATCTGAGGAAGAATCCGCGCATGGGCGGCGTGCCGCTCTTCCCAGCCCCGCGGAAGCCAGTGAAATCGAAGTCAGATGTAGAGCATCCGATCAGGCGCGAGACTGCAGGCAAGTGGCGCTGGTGGAGGCGGAGACGCTGGCCGAGCTGCCCAAGTTGGCTGGCGGAATTTTCTACCCGTACCGCCGCCTGCGGGCGACCGAGCGAAAGCATTTGCCCGACGTCGATGTTGCGGCCGCCGGCGGCTGGAAAGACACCCAAGCGCTCAAGCTGAGCCTACCAGCACGCCGATCCGGCCAGTGTGCTACGTGTTGTCGAGGCCAGCTAAATCCTTTTCACACTATTGAGATGGGAGACAGAGGACCGTGAGACTGATAATCGATTTCGACCCGGAAGGCGAATCCATTTTGAAGGCGGCGAGGGCGTGTATTTCCCGCGCATTCTCTGTGTTGCATGCAATGCGCCTATCGAAAATGCCGGTCTTGGCGCCTTCGGCGCGGTAGTCCCCTTTTCGGATCACGGCGCACAAACGGCGCACACTTCCAAGATGCGAAAAGCCCCGATCACCTAACTGGTGTCGGGGCTTCGTCTTAGATATGGGCCTGGGACGAGTTGAACGTCCGACCTCACGC
>JBOICE010000553.1:0-5574 GCA_050739815.1 Pseudomonas sp.
GTGTAGCTGGTTTCAGAATGAATATGAGCTCCACGACCACCAACTGCATATCCTCGAGGGCCCAGCCAAGGCCGTGATTGCGCAGATAGCCCATGAACTCGAGGCGGTTGTCACCGTGATCGGCACAATCGCACGCAGTGGCCTTTCCGGCATGCTTATCGGCAATACCGCCGAAGCCTTGCTCGATCGAGTGGAGAGCGACGTGCTGGTGCTGAAGCCCCGCGACAGCGACGTCCACTTGCTAGAACCCTACGAGGAGCATCTGCAGGAGCCTCCGCCCAACCCCTGACCGACGCCCTAGAAAAAGCCGCCAACGGGCGGCTTCTTCGTGCTTAGCGCAGTGATCAGACGCGCTTACCCATGCCCTCAGCGAGAAATTTAGGCGCGATATAACGCTCGTAATGCGCCTCGGACAACAGAAAGAACTCACGATCGATGGCGTCGCGTAACTCCGGTAGTGCCCAATTGCGAAACTCAGGCAGCAAGGTCATACCATAGGCATCCAACTGGCTGATGACGCGGGCGCCGCGGGCAATCAACTGATAGGCCCAGCAATACGCCGACTGCTCGGGGACGAAGCGGATTTTGCGCTGCTCCAACTGAGTGCGCAGACGAACGGCATCGAAAACATCCAGCTTCGCCGTCATGACCTGCACTAGCAGGATTTCCAGACGCCGCCAAACCGCACGCTTCTCCTCATCGTTATAGAGGTTCCAGCGCACGACTTCGTGATGGAAGCGCTTGCAGCCGCGGCACACCAAATCACCGTAAACAGTGGAGCAGAGGCCGACGCAAGGCGTCTTGATACGTTGATCGGACATGGCGTGGAGATATGAACAGACGGGAGAGGGGTGGCATCTTAGCCCTTTGTCTAAAGAGGGTCACCCCAGCGGATGTGGGGCTTTGTCTTAACTTCGCCGGTGTTATCCAGTAGAATCAGCCCGCCATTCTTAGGCGTCATGTCCGTTAGAAGCTGTTTTCAAAGCGTCACGAGCACAGTTAATCCAGCAGGAACGCCGTTGGCTGGGACACCACGATCCCCTCAGGTGCCCCAGCCAGCCCTCATCTAGTACGTCCTGCCGGCGTAAAACTTTGAAAGCAGCTTCTGGATGCGTCCCGGACAACCCTATGGGACCACTGATGAGGGTAATAACTGTGCTTGAAGCCTATCGCATACACATTGCAGAGCGTGCCGCTCAGGGCATCGTGCCCCAGCCGCTAAACGCCGAACAAACCGCAGGCCTGGTTGAGCTGCTGAAGAACCCGCCCGCTGGCGAGGAAGCCTTCCTCGTTGACCTGATCACCAACCGCGTGCCGCCAGGCGTGGACGAAGCCGCCTACGTCAAGGCCGCCTTCCTCTCGGCCCTGGCCAAAGGCGAAGTCAGCTCGCCGCTGCTGGATAAAAAGCGCGCCGTCGAGCTGCTCGGCACCATGCAAGGCGGTTACAACATCGTCACCCTGGTCGACCTGCTGGATAACGCCGAACTGGCTCCGGTTGCTGCCGAAGAACTCAAGCACACCCTGCTGATGTTCGACGCCTTCCACGACGTTGCGGAAAAAGCCAAGAACGGCAACGTCCACGCCAAAGCCGTATTGCAGTCCTGGGCCGATGGCGAATGGTTCAAAAACCGCCCGACCCTAGCCGACAAGATCAGCCTGACCGTATTCAAGGTCACCGGCGAAACCAACACCGACGACCTGTCCCCGGCGCCTGACGCCTGGTCGCGTCCGGACATCCCGCTGCACGCCCTGGCCATGCTGAAAATGGCCCGTGACGGTATCGAACCTGATCAGCAAGGCGCTATTGGCCCGCTGAAGCAGATCGAGGCCATCCGCTCCAAAGGTTTCCCGATTGCCTACGTCGGTGACGTGGTCGGTACTGGTTCTTCGCGTAAATCCGCGACCAACTCGGTACTGTGGTTCTTCGGCGACGACGTGCCTTATGTCCCGAACAAGCGCGCTGGCGGCTTCTGCTTCGGCAGCAAAATCGCCCCGATCTTCTACAACACCATGGAAGATGCCGGCGCCCTGCCGATCGAGTTCGACGTTTCCAAGCTGAACATGGGCGACGTGGTCGACGTTTACCCATACGCCGGCAAAGTCACCAAGCACGATAGCGAAGAAGTTCTGGCCACCTTCGAAATGAAGACCCCGGTTCTGCTCGACGAAGTTCGCGCTGGCGGCCGTATCCCGCTGATCATCGGCCGCGGCCTGACCGAGAAGGCCCGCGCCGAACTGGGTCTGGCGCCTTCCGATCTGTTCAAGAAGCCAGAAGCTCCAGCCGAAAGCACCAAGGGCTTCACCCTGGCGCAGAAAATGGTCGGCAAGGCGTGCGGCGTGACCGGCGTTCGCCCGGGCACCTATTGCGAACCGAAAATGACCACCGTCGGCTCCCAGGACACCACGGGCCCGATGACCCGTGACGAGCTGAAAGACCTGGCTTGCCTGGGCTTCTCTACTGACCTGGTGATGCAGTCCTTCTGCCACACCGCGGCCTATCCGAAGCCGATCGACGTCACCACTCACCACACCCTGCCGGACTTCATCATGACCCGCGGCGGTGTTTCCCTGCGTCCGGGCGACGGCATCATTCACAGCTGGCTGAACCGCATGCTGCTGCCGGATACCGTGGGTACCGGTGGTGACTCGCACACCCGCTTCCCGATCGGTATCTCCTTCCCGGCCGGTTCCGGTCTGGTCGCGTTCGCCGCAGCCACTGGCGTAATGCCACTGGACATGCCGGAATCGGTGCTCGTGCGCTTCAAAGGCAAACTGCAACCGGGCGTCACCCTGCGTGACCTGGTTCACGCCATTCCTTACTACGCGATCCAGGCTGGCCTGCTGACCGTAGAGAAGAAAGGCAAGAAGAACGCCTTCTCCGGCCGCATCCTCGAGATCGAAGGTCTGGAAGATCTGACCGTTGAACAAGCCTTCGAGCTGTCCGACGCCTCGGCTGAACGTTCCGCTGCTGGTTGCACCATCAAGCTGTCGAAAGAGTCCATCGCTGAATACCTGAACTCCAACATCACCCTGCTGCGCTGGATGATCGGTGAAGGTTACGGCGACCCACGCACTCTGGAACGCCGCGCCCAAGCGATGGAAGCCTGGCTGGCCAACCCAGAGCTGATGGCAGCGGACAAAGATGCCGAATACGCCGAGATCATCGAGATCGACCTGGCCGACGTGAAAGAGCCGGTTCTCTGCGCTCCGAACGACCCGGACGACGCTCGCCTGCTCTCCAGCGTTGCTGGTCAGAAGATCGACGAAGTGTTCATCGGCTCCTGCATGACCAACATTGGTCACTTCCGCGCTGCCGGCAAGTTGCTGGACAAGGTCGAAGGCACCCTGCCGACCCGCCTGTGGCTATCGCCACCGACCAAGATGGACGCGCACCAGCTGACCGAAGAAGGCTACTACGGCATCTACGGCAAAGCTGGCGCACGCATGGAAATGCCAGGTTGCTCGCTGTGCATGGGTAACCAGGCACGCGTTGAGCCGAACTCCACCGTGGTCTCGACCTCGACCCGTAACTTCCCGAACCGTCTGGGCGATGGTGCCAACGTGTACCTGGCTTCGGCTGAGCTGGCGGCTGTTGCCTCCATCCTCGGCAAGCTGCCAACCGTCGAGGAGTACATGGTGTACGCGGCTAACATCGACAGCATGGCTGCCGACGTTTATCGCTACCTGAGCTTCGACCAGATCGCCGAGTTCCGTGAAGCTGCGGCGAACGCCAATATCCCGGTCGTTCAAGCCTAACGAAGCAAAGCGTCGAAAGAAGCCCCGCCCTGTGCGGGGCTTCTTTTTGGCCGCGGCTTGCGAGCCAGGCAGCCAGTGTCTAGTTTTAAAAGTGTGAACCGCCCTTTTACAGCTCCACTTTTGATCACCATGGAGCACGCCATGAAGCATTGGATTCTCGCCCTTCTCTGCGTAACCAGCCTCGTCGGCTGTTCCAGCGAGTACATCATCACTACAACCGATGGCCAGATGCTCACCAGCGATGGCAAGCCGCAATTGGACAAGAAGACCGGCATGCTGGAGTTCGAGGATAGCGAAGGCCGTACTCAGCAGATCCCGCAATCCTCGGTCAAGCAGATGATCGAACGCTAGGAACCCGTTCAGTCTCTAGCGCATCGAAAACCAACTCAGAATGCTCGTTTACCCTACGTAAACGTTGGTATCTCGTCTGCTTTCGCCCGACCTGAGCGGCTCTCGACTAAATCTTGAGCCGGCTCCAAGCCAACTGACTCATATCATCCATACCCTCGGCCCGGTGGGAGTTGTGTTTCTAGCCTGAACGCACTGCTGGCATATCGATTGCTACGGCTTTATCAGCGGAGCTCTCTCCAACGGCGGAGTCAGTTCATAGACAATGGCGTCGCGCCCAGCAGCCCCCGAGGCAGCCGGATGCGACGCCTTTTTTGTTTAACGGCGGACAACACATGACCGATGACAACAGCAGTACACGCACAGATAACCTGGCCTGGGTCGCGGGTTCCGATGCCCCGGAAAAGAGTGTGCTCAACCTCGGTTTTATGGCCCTGACCGACTCGGCTTCGCTGATCGTCGCGGCCACCCAAGGCTTCGCCCAGCCTTACGGCCTGACGCTTCACCTGCAACGCCAAGCCTCCTGGGCCAGCCTGCGCGATAGGCTGCTGAGTCGTGAGCTGGATGCTGCCCAGGCGCTCTACGGGCAGGTTTACGGCATCCACCTCGGGCTAGGTGGGCCGTCCTGCGAGATGGCCGTCCTCATGGGGCTATGTCAGAACGGCCAGGCCATCAACCTCTCAGAACCGCTCAAGCGTGCCGGCCTGAGCACTCCTGAAGCACTCGTCAATCACGTGCGCCAAAGCAGTGCAAAACTCACCTTCGCCCAGACCTTCCCGACCGGCACCCATGCCATGTGGCTCAACTACTGGCTGGCCAGCCACGGCATTCATCCGCTGCACGATGTGAACACGGTAGTTGTGCCGCCCGCACAAATGCTCACGCACCTCAAAGCAGCCCGGATTGACGGCTTTTGCGCCGGCGGCCCCTGGGGCGCGCTAGCCGTGGAGCAAGGCCAAGGCTTCACTCTCGCCACCAGTCAGATGATCTGGGCCGATCACCCGGAGAAAGTGCTCGGCGTCACCCGTGAGTTCGTCGACTGCTACCCCAACACCGCGCGTGCGCTAACCATGGCTGTGCTCGAAGCCAGCCGGTTTATCGATGCGAGCGCAGAAAACAAACGCAGCACTGCGCAACTGATCAGCGGCAGCGAATACATCGCCGCCCCGCTCTCGGCCATCGAGCCGCGTTTTCTGGGCCAGTACGAAGATGGCCTCGGTAACGCCTGGCAGGACCGGCACCCGCTGCGCTTCCATGCCGAGGGCGCGGCGAATATGCCTTATGTCTCCGATGGTATGTGGTTCATGACCCAGTTCCGCCGCTGGGGTCTGCTGCGCGATGATCCGGACTACCTCGGCATTGCCCAACAGGTGCAGCGACTCGAACTTTACCGCGAAGCCGCCAGCGCCCTGGACATCGCTGTCCCGACCAACACCCTGCGCAGCGCTACCCTGCTCGATGGCAAAGTAT
>JBOICE010000554.1:0-5955 GCA_050739815.1 Pseudomonas sp.
GCCATGCTCACGGATGCCATGCAGCACACGCCAGCGGCGGACGATGGCCAGTTCACGGCCAAGGTGGCTGCCACTCTCCAGCACGCAGACCTGGCGTCCGCGCTCGATGAGAAATTCCGCCAGCTCCAGGCCGACCAGTCCGCCACCGACAATGGTTACGCGCTTGCCCAGGGGCATCCATACGTGGGAAAGCTTTTGCATGGCCTCGGCGCTGTCGGTCACCCCGATCAGACTGCCGGCTTTCATCAGCGTGCGCTGAGTCAGCGACAGCTTGCGCTTGGCGATCTCTTCGGCGCGGTCGCCAGTCATCAACCGTCGCAGTTCGTCACCGCTCCAGACATGATCCTGATCGGCTCCGGGAATGTCCGGCGCGGCGCGTTGTGCGCCGGTGGCGACGATCACCTGGTCGGCGCCCAGGTCGCGCAGCAAGGCGGGGCTGGCCTCAGTGCCGAGGCGTACGTCGATGGGCAGGTTGCGTACCTGGTGCAGCAGATTGTCGAGCAGCTTGCCGTTCTCGGGGTAGGCCAGGGCGGCGAAGAACAATGTGCCGCCGAGGCGATCACTGCGCTCCAGCAGCGTTACCCGATGGCCGCGCAGTGCCGCGACGCGGGCCGCTTCGAGGCCGGCCGGGCCGCCACCGACCACCACCACATGCTGCGGCTTGGCGGCTGGGCTGATGACGTACTCGGCTTCGTGACCGGTCATGGGGTTGACCGCACACTTGACCCGTTGATTGACGAAGATCTGGCTGACGCAGACGTAGCAATAGATGCACGGGCGGATCGCCTGCTGCTGGCCGCTGCTGAGTTTGTTCGGCAGTTCGGGATCGGCCAGTAGCTTGCGGCCCATGGCGATGAAGTCGCACTGGTTGCGCGCGATGGCTGCATCGCCGACTTCCGGCTCGAGGCGGCCGACGGCGATCACCGGGATAGTGACGCATTGCTTGATTGCCGCCGCCCAGTCGAGGAAGCCGGCCGGTTTCTGCACCAGCGGTGCCTCGGTGAAGGACACTCCGCTGGTCGTGGCGGCATTGGCGGAGACGCTGACCGCATCGGCGCCCGCCGCTTCGGCCAGGCGCGCCACGGCTTTGGCATCGGCCAGGGTGATGCCGCCGGGGGTAAACAGTTCCTCGGCATCTAGGCGCAGCCAGACGCCGAACTGGTCACCTACCCGGGCGCGAATGGCGGCCAGCACTTCCAGCAGCAAGCGCGCACGATTTTCCAGCGAGCCGCCGTAGTTGTCCTCGCGCTGGTTGTAATACGCTGAGAGGAAGCCGGCGATGATGTAACCGTGGGCGGCATGGATTTCCACGCCGTCGAAACCAGCGCGTTTGGCCCGTTCGGCCGCAGCGGCGAACCACTCGACCATTTGCGCGATATCGTCCTGGTCCATCACGCGGATCTGCGGACCGCTTTCGCGGCGCCGCAGCGAGCTGACGAAAGTGGAAAGTTCCTCGGGGGTGAGGGCTTCCATCATGTCGCTTTTAGCCGCCGGTGGAATCGACGGCACCCACAGCGGCCGGCCTTCGGCCATGTCGCGCACGGCGGTCTTGCCGGCGTGCTGCAATTGCATGGCGATCTTCGCGCCATGTTTGTGCACGCGTTCGGCCAGGCGGGTCAGGCCTGGGATGAACTCGTCGGAAGACACGCCGACCTGAAAGGGTTCGGCCGTGCCCGCAGGAAAGGCGATGGAGCAGACACCCATGATCAACAGCCCGGCGCCACCCGCGGCCCGAGCTTCGTAATAAGCCTGGATGCGTTCACCGCAGTGACCGTCAGCCTCGGCGAAGTTGGAGCCCATGGGCGCCATGACGATGCGGTTGCGTAACTCGAGCGGGCCGATGCGACCCGGCGCAAGCAAATGGGAGAAATTTGTCATTGTGATCTCAGCCCTTGCTGATGGCCTGTCAATGCGACAGCGGCGTTGGTGCCGTTGTCGCTGGCTGCTTATTGTTCGCGAAGAAATTCAATGCAGGAGCGGTTGAACAGGCTACGGTGCTCCACCTGAACCCAGTGCCCGCAACGGTTGAGCAGGATGAAGCGGGCATGGGGCGCGTGCTCGAGCACCTTCAGGGCGCCGCTGGCCGGGTTGAAGTTGTCGTTGGTGCCCCAGAAACCGAGGATCGGCGCGCGCAGCTCAGCGAGTCGTTCGGTCATGTTCGGCACCATCATGGTAGTGAACAGATTACGCGGCTGGTGTACCGCCACGGCGACCCGTTCGGCCAGCAGGCTGTCCTGCAGTTGCGAGGCATCGAACAGCTGCAGGCTCATGATTTGGCGCATTTCTTCGATGCCCAGCGGGCCGGCGTTGTACAGCGCAACCATGCGCTGGATGCCGACCATCTGGAAGTAGGTTTCGCGATCTTCGACTCCGCCCGGGGCCATCAGGATCAGCTTCTCCAGGATTTCCGGCTCGGCCAGGGCCAGGCCGAGAGCGATCGCACCGCCCAGGGAGTTACCGAGCAAGGTGCAGCGGCGCACGCCGACAGCCTTGAGGAAGCCGGACACGGCTTTGACGAAAAACTGCAGGTTGTATTCGGCGTCCTCGGGTTTGTCCGAGCGGCCGAAGCCCGGCAGGTCGAGGATCAGGTTGCGAAAGCCGGCGGCGGCGAATTCCGGGTAGTTGCCCTTGAAGTTGCTGAAGCCGCTGGCGCCCGGGCCGCTGCCGTGCAGCCAGAGCACCACGGGGCCGGTACCCTCATCGAGAAAGTGCAGGCGCAGGCCGTCGTTCAAGGTGACGAAGTTGCCGATGGGCAGCGGGAGGTCTTGCTCAGACATAAACGAATCTCCAGAAATCAGGCAATGACCGCATTCGCCGGCTCGGCGATGGTCGCGGTCGGTCGGGTCAGGTGGTTGCGATAGCGTGGCAGGGCCATCGCGAGGAGCAGTGCGGCGAGGAACAGCAGTGCGATCGACGCCGCCAGCGCATAGCGCAGCGCTTCACTACCCAGGCTCGGCGCGAAGTAGTCGCTGAGCATGCCGATCAGCAGCGGGCCGAGGCCGACGCCGAGCATGGTCATCGCCATGACGAAAATGGCAGTGGCCTGGGCCATGCGGGTTGGCGGAAACAGGTGGGTGATCGCGCCCAGGCAGGGAGTCGCCCACCAGGTGCCTAAGAAGCCGAACACGCTGTAGAACATGAAGGCTGTAGGTACCGGCATGCTGCCGATATGGAAGGCAATGCCTTGTGGCCAGAGGAAATACGCCAGGCCGAAGGGGATGCTGATCAGGGTGCCCAGTAAGGGCACGCCCATCTGCCAGGCGACATCGCGCCGGGCCATGCGGTCGGTGACCATGCCGCAAACGAGGGTGCCGATGGTGGAGCCGCTGCCGCCGACTACGCCGACAAGGAAGCCGGCTTCCTGCAAGCTCAAACCGTGGGAGCGGATCAGAAAGCTCGGGCTCCAGGTGCCAATGGCGTAGCCGGCGATGGCGCCGGCACCGCCGGTGAGCACGATCCATATAAAGGACGGAGTCTGGAATAGTTGTGCCAGGGTCTTGGTCCAGCCTTCCTGGGTGGCCGGGGCCTGCGTTAGATGCTTCGGTACAGGGGCTGGTTTGGGCACCCGTACCGTGAGCCAGAGCAGCAGGCCGAGAAAGATGCCTGGTGCACCGATCAGCAGGAAGGCGAAACGCCAGCCGTAATGCTGGGCGATCCAGCCACCGAAGCCAAGACCGAAGATCGCGCCGAGGCTGGAGCCGAGCATCAGTATCGACAGGGCAGTGGAACGGCGCTCTGGCGGGTACAGCTCGGAAACCATGGCCACCGAAGGCGCGGTGCCGCCCGCTTCGCCCACGGCCACACCGATCCGCGCCAGCACCAGCATCAGGAAGCTGCCGGCCACACCGCAGGCCATGGTCATCAGGCTCCAGGCGATGCAGCACACCGCGATGACCGGCTTGCGGCCGATACGGTCGGAGAGGCGTCCGAGCGGGAAACCGAAAAGGGTGTAGAAGACCGCGAAGGTCACGCCGGAGAGCAAACCTATGCCGGTGTCGGAAATACCGAACTCGGCCTTCACCGGCTCGATCAGGATCGCCATCAACTGGCGGTCGATGTAGTTGAAGACATAAATACTGGCCAGCACGAACAACGCGTAATGCGTGCGCCAGGTGGTGCGGAGGGATGAGTTCACAGCGGGTGCTCCCGGTCTTGTTCTAGTAAGCAGGATCGTCCCTCTGATTGAGGGTTGCGGCATCGTCCGTTCAGACCACATGCGTTTGGGGACGCTCTGAAAATTGTTACAGACCTTGGTGGAAACAGTTCTCTGTCTCTTGTCAGGGGTCTCGGCTGAAGTCGATTTTCTGCAAGGATAAGCCTGGCGACCTGCCGGCGTTCACCGCCCGTTTTCTTACTCATGGATATAGCGGCCCGGAGCAGGCTCCAGCTCGGGATGGCGTTTACTCCCGGCCACCTTCGGGGCCGGACGTTCAGCGCCGGCGCGTTCGACTACCCAGTTGGCCCAGTGTTTCCACCAGGTTCCTGGCTGCTCGCTGGCCTGCGCCAGCCAGTCGGCGGCATCCATGGTGGGTGCGGGACCGACGAAGTGACGTGCCTTGGGGTTGCTCGGAGGATTGATCAGGCTGGCGATATGCCCCGCACTACTGAGCACAAAGCTGCGTTCACCGCCGAACAGCTGGGCCGAACGGTAACAGCCCTGCCACGGGGTCAAATAGTCGCCCTCTGCCGCCATAAAGTAGCTGTCGCAGCGGATCGCCCCGGCCTGAAGTGGTGAGCCGAGTACTGCCAGTGGCCCCTCGAGCAGGGCGTTGTCAGCGAAGATGTCGAGGAACTGGCTGTGCAACGCCGCCGGCAGGCGGGTGCCATCGGCATTCCAGGCCATTATGTCGTGTATCGGTGGCGTCTCGCCCATCAGGTAGTTGTTGTGCCAGTAGTTCCATACCAGGTCGTTAGGGCGCAGCCAGGCGAAGGCGGCGGCCATGTCGTTGGAGCTCAGTACGCCGGCTTTGGCCGCGCGCTGGCGCGCCAGGTTAAGCAGGGGTTTCGGCGCGAAGGCACCGATTGGCCCAGGCGTATCAAAGTTTAGCAACATTACGCCGAAGGAGGCGGCATGCACCGGACTCTTGCCTTGCGCCGCCAGGTGGTTGAGCGCGCAACTGAGAATAAGGCCGCCAGCGCAAAAGCCATGGACATTCGCTTCGCTGGCATCGGCAATCTCCCGCACCACCTCTAAGGCTTCAAGTACCGCGGCGGCGTAGGTGTCGAGATTCCAGGCGGCATGTTCGGCGTGTGGGTTGCACCAGCTGATGGTGAAAAAATGCAAACCGCAGCTGACGGCGTACTCAATGAAGCTGCGCCCTGGTGCCAAGTCGAGAAAGTAATATTTGCCAATGGTCGGCGGCACCAGCAGCAGAGGGCGCTCGCGCACTGTGGCGGTAGCCGGGCGATATTCGATCAGTTCGAACACCTCGCTGCGGTACACCACCGAGCCAGGGGTCACCGCCAGGTTCTCGCCGAGTTTGAAGCCGCTGCTGTCCACCTGAGACGGCATGCCGCGATTATGCCGCAGGTCGTGGAGCCAGTTCTTCGTACCCCGCAGGATGCTGGCGCCGCCCGTGTCGAAGGCCCTTTGCAGGGCCGCCGGGTTGCCGAGCAGGTTATTCGTCGGTGCGGCGGCGCTGGTCAACAGGCCCAGGGCAAAGCGCAGTTGTTCCCGCTTACGCCAATCCTGCGTATCGAGGTGATCGGCCAGTCCATTGAGGCTGCGCGACCAGGCCAGGTAGGCCTGACCCAAGCGGCGATAACCGGGATGCTCACGCCAGGCTGGGTGGCTGAAACGCCTGTCGGTCTTATCGGCCTCGACCTGTGAAGTGCCCAGGCAAACTGCCGCCAGTTCGGTCGCCAGTTCGGCGCTGGCCTCGACGGCGCGAGCGCCGTTGGTTGTCAGGCGGGCCAACCGTGCGGCCAGTGATTCGCTGGAGGTCGTGGCTTGGG
>JBOICE010000555.1:0-8909 GCA_050739815.1 Pseudomonas sp.
ATACTTTGCAGTAGGTCTTCGATGCCGCGATTGCTCAGGCGATACCAAGTGGTGCCGCAGTGTGCTTCTGAGAGGGCAAAGTTGAGTTCGATTTCCATTAGCGCGGCATCGAAACCGCCCGCTGGTGTAAGCCGGCCATGAAGAGCCCGCAGCAGCCTATGGAACATGTCGCGCAAGTCGCTACTGGAAACCGGGGCGTTGGCCAGGGCGATCACATACAACACGCAGCGCGCCTCGTCACTCAGCGCCCGGAAGGGCCGCAACCATAGTTGCAGCGGGTTATCCAGTTGCTCGGCTACCCAGGGGGCGATGTCTGCCGGCCTGACATCCGCCAGCCTGTGGACGAGGGTTTGCACCAGCCTGGGGTTGAAGTTGCGGTGCGTGATGATGTGGCGATAGTCCTTCGCTTCGACAATTGCGCTGAGCCATTCCGGCGACAGCGCGGCTGCCCGCAACTGGTTGAGCACAATTTCGCCGCGCACGCGCAGACCAAGCCTGTGCATCTTCACGGCCTGGCGGCAAAGCTGGGCGAGCCCTGCATGATCCGCTTCGATGCGCGCCAGGGCCTGTTCGAGAATATAATCACGCGTCGTCAGCAGCACCTTGAAATCGCCATTGGAACGGCGGGCACGGTTGATGACCGCAAACAAGTCTTGTGCGAGAGCCAGTGATCCGTCGGTGCTGAGGAAGATGGCACCGAGAAAATCGTCCAACACAAAGACGGCCTTGCTACCTGGCTGCATCAGGGCCAGGGCATCACCGATGCGCCGGTCGCTAATCCAATGGACGTCATAAGCGGATTCGAACAGTCTTTGCTGCAAAGCCATGAATCCGGCCAACGCACTCTTGTCAACCCCAGGGTTGCCTGTGATGAGGCAAACATGCTGATTGGCCAAGCGCTGTTCGGCTTCGACAACGTGGCGGTGACGCACGAAATGCTCCGCCTCCGCCAGAATGCGGTTCATCGCTGACCGCGAACGCTGGTGCAAGCCATTGTGCAGCTCGGCGCTTATCTGGGAGGCATCGTTGAGCCACAGTTTGAAATTCCGCCGCAACACTTGGGGATGCTTGGCGAGCAGCGCGTCAAGCTCATTGCGACCAAATATGTCGCCGCTGTTGTACGCAAAAGGGGACAGGGCTTCGCGCAGGGCGTCCTTGTTGTCGGGGGTCAAGACGCAGGAGGTGACCAGAAAATAGCGCGACGGTGCCAGCTTCACTATTTCTCGCGCTCGGCAGCAAGCTTTCCCAGCAAGCGCACTTGCGCTGGTATAACGCTTAGCCTGACCGATCCACAACTGCTCACCTTCACCATGAAAACGGCTATCCACCCCACCATCACGACCTTCTCCGAAGCGCTCAAAGCGCACATCGAGCCACGCACCAAGGATATCGGCGCTCAGGGACTCGAAGCCGGAGGGGCTGAGGTAGTTATAGGGGTAGGTCATGGAGTATGGCAGTTCATAGTTGGAAAGTAGAGTTTTCGAATAGAGCAAGAAGGCCTGTCATTTGAATAGATACGTACGGCCAAAAACTACCGCACCCAGACTACCATCCCAATAATGACTAAAGCTGTTGGTATCATTCTGGCAAAAAAACCGAATAGGTTTTTACCAAAAATACGTGAGTACAAAATGTAGTAGGCTTGAATGAAATTGATGTGGAAGGCCGCAACCAAAGCCCACGAAAGTGCGACCATATCGCGCTGATAAACTCCCCAAACAATAGCCATCACCATGACAATCGCAGACAGAAACCCGCTTAAAAATAACAGATCCGTGCGGTTCATTGCCTGGAAGAAGCTACCGCTGGTAGACAATACAATTTGCACAGGGATGGCAATCGCCAATACTTGAATAATCGGCACAACACCACTCCATTGTGGCCCGAGTATCAACTGGACTATCCAGCCCGATAGCAAGAAAACCCCCAGACCCGCAGCAGCCCCAAGCAATGAAAGCTTAAATGTGAAGTCCCGATGGATGGCTTCAACCTTTTCTTTATCACCCGCGTACTTTCGAACTACAGGCTGTATCGCAGGGGTCATGGCAAAGGTGAGTAACATCAGAGGGTAGCGCATTAACTGGTAGGCTTTGTCGTATACGCCCAGCGAACTCGCGCCCAAGTATTTACCGACCAGAATGTTGTCGAGGTTGCGCGAAAAATAGTTGATAAAATTAAAGCCAAACTGATAAGTCGAAAATGTTAACAGCGGCTTGATTGCGGAAAATTTTGTACCCCACCGCGGGCGTCCAAATTCAGTATTACGTGAGAAGTAATATAAAACCGAAAAATTGGACGCCGCACTGAATGTGGCTTTAGCCGCCAGGGCGTGTAATGGGTCAACCCATTGGAGCAGCGCCACAGATACCGAGGTAGACACCAACTCAGCCGCCAACCCCGCATTGGCAATTCGAAAGAAGGCTTGATCACGCAGCAAGAAAGCACTTGGCGCGATAGCAGCAGCGAAAAACAGCAGCGCCACTGCAATATAGGGCACGACTTCATCGACCCGTGGCAGTTTATAAAAGGCCTGAAAAATCGGGGCCGACAAATAAAAGATCGCCCCCAATATAATGCCAACAACTAGCGCGAGGCCAAACAGACCGTCTCGGTCTATGGTATCCAGTTTTTCCAAATTGATGATTGCAGGTCCTAAGCCAGCCTCTGCCATCAATTGGAAGAAAAGAAAGAAAACCATAACTGAGGCGACAGTGCCAAACAATTCTGGCGTAAACAAGCGCGCTAATAACATCATCGACAAAAGGTTTGCTGCATAAACCGCATAACGGCCTAACATGCTTTTTCCAATAGCCTTATACAAAAATGATCTATTATTCAAAGTAACTCGCAAGCAGGGTCATTTAATAACGCGGAGAATATTTTTAACGGCCTCTTTCGCGATTAATAGCTCGGGAAGGACGCAGACAGCGACACACTTAAATATTAAGAATTTAATTCTTATTCTAGCCATTAACTGCAGCGATTTTTTTCTTACATCGAATGGAATTCTATTCCCATATGTGATCCGGCATGTACTTACAGCACTAACCACTATGTTTTGAATGAACTTATTCAATGCTATTCCAGCTTCACTTTTTTCCCTCACAACGTCCAACTTAAAAAGTTCTTCTGCGACAGTCATGTACCCTTGTATATGTTTTTCTTGTTTTTTCTGGGTCATGGTTGATTCAGGCCGAAGACGCCTATTGAAAAGTTTGTCAGGAATGCAGGTAACTTGTATATCCTTATTTTCAAGAAGCAATTTAGTCGTAAATAAATTATCTTCATGCACAACCCCTGGGTAAAATTTTATATTACTCAGCTTGCTTTTTTTATAGATATAAAGACATGGCGAGACTATGTAGTTTTTAAGATTAACCGCCTGAGCGAAAAACAACTTAGCCGAAAGAGTCTTATTTTGAAGCGCAATAGACCTTTCGTAACTAAGATTTTTAGCCAAGCTCGCATCAACTCCATCACAGAAGGTGTTGGCTGCAAAAAATACAATATCAACTTGATGGAACTTTATTTTTTCCATACAGAGAGAAAGGGTATTCTTCTCTATAAAGTCATCACTATCTAAAAACAAAATGTATTCGCCAGTAGCGATTTCAAGCCCCGTATTTCTAGCTACGGACTGCCCTTGATTCTCTATATTTATAATTATTATATTTGGATGCTTAGCGCTGAAATCTTTAAGTATCACCAAACTTGCGTCTGTAGAACCGTCGTTGATCGCGACTATTTCTACATTCCCATAGTCCTGACCAACAGCCGACTCCAAGCACTCAGCAAGATAAGGCTCTACATTGTAAACAGGTATAATTATGCTGACTTTTTCTTGGTTCATACACTGGACTTATCAAAGGAGCTTAAGGATTTATCAGGCCTGAATTAATCACGACCAATTGATAAATATTTAAAACCTTTCTTACTCATCCGCTTCGGCTCAAACAGGTTCCGCCCATCAAAGATCACCGGCTGTTTTAGCTGCTGCTTGATGAACTCGAAATCCGGCGCCTTGAACGCCTGCCACTCGGTAACTATCACCAGCGCATCCGCACCTTTCAATGCGGCTTCCTTGGTGCCGCATAGGCTCAGGTCATCACGGCTGCCATAGATGCGCTGGGTTTCCTCCATCGCTTCCGGGTCGTAGGCCTGGACCTTGGCGCCGGCTTTCCACAGGGCTTCCATCAGCACGCGGCTGGGGGCTTCGCGCATGTCGTCGGTATTGGGTTTGAAGCTCAAGCCCCAGAGGGCGAAGGTTTTACCGGCCAGTTCGCCGCGGTAATGCGCGTGAATCTTGTTGAACAGCACGGTTTTCTGTTCGTGGTTGCGCGCTTCTACAGCTTTAAGCAGCTTGGCGTCGAAGTCGATACTGTCGGCGGTGCGGATCAGCGCTTGCACGTCTTTGGGGAAGCACGAGCCGCCGTAGCCGGCGCCGGCATAGATAAAGTGGTAGCCGATGCGCGGGTCGGAGCCGATGCCCTGGCGAACCATTTCAATATCCGCGCCGAGGCGTTCGGCGAGGTTGGCCATTTCGTTCATAAAGCTGATTTTGGTCGCCAGCATGCAGTTGGCGGCGTATTTGCTCAGTTCGGCGCTGCGCACGTCCATGACGATGATCTTTTCATGGTTGCGGTTGAAGGGCGCGTACAGCTCGCGCAGCGCTTCTTCGGTGGCCTGGCTGGCGGTGCCGATGACGATGCGATCCGGGCGCATGCAGTCGGCAACGGCGGAACCTTCCTTGAGAAACTCAGGGTTGGAGGCCACGTCGAAGGTCAAATCTTCACGGCCGCGCTGGGCCAGCACTTCGCAGATTCGGGCGCTGACGCGATCGGCTGTGCCGACCGGTACGGTGGATTTGTCGATGATGATCTGCGGGCGCTGCATGTGCTGGGCGATGGTGTCGGCCACGGCCAGGACGTATTTGAGGTCGGCGGAACCGTCTTCATCCGGCGGGGTGCCGACGGCGATAAATTGCACGTCGCCGTGTTTGACGCCTTCGGCGGCGTCGGTAGTGAAGTTGAGGCGGCCGGCAGCGTGGTTTTCCTTCACCAGGGATTCGAGTCCCGGTTCGTAGATCGGGATATTGCCTTGTTTGAGGCGCTCGACCTTGTTGGCGTCGACATCGATACAGACCACGTCGTGGCCGACTTCTGCCAGGACGGCGCCCTGGACCAGGCCGACGTAACCGATGCCAAAAACAGTAACTTTCATGTCGATTCCCTTTGAGCGTGTAGCGCGTGGCAAGAAGTAAATAGGTTTGAACTTGTTGCGGGCCTTTGGCCCGCATCGCGAGCAAGCTCGCTCCTACAAAAGCAGTTGTTTATCTCGCGCCGGGGCGGCGTCCTGCGGTTAAGGGGCGGCGGATTTCAATAGATGTCCTTGGACAACAGGGTAAACGGCGTCTTGATCAGAATCTTGATATCCAGCCACAGCGACCAGTTGTTGATATAGGCCAGGTCGAGTTCGACGCGCTTTTCCATCTTGTCGAGGGTTTCGGTTTCGCCGCGGCAGCCGCTGATTTGCGCCAGGCCGGTGATGCCGGGCTTGATCCGGTGGCGGGCCATGTAGGCATCGATCTTGCCGGTGTAGTAGTCGTTATGCGCCACGGCATGCGGGCGCGGGCCGACCAGGGACATCTGGCCCTGGAGCACGTTGAACAGCTGTGGCAGTTCATCGATGGAGGTGCGGCGGATAAAACCACCGACGCGGGTGATGCGCGGGTCTGCGCGGGTGGCCTGCTTGACCTGCTGGTCGTCGTGCTGGCGCATGGAGCGGAACTTCCAGACCTTGATGATCTTGCCGTTCCAGCCGTGGCGCTTCTGCTTGAACAGGATGGGGCCGGGCGATGAGCACTTCACGGCGATGGCCGTGGCCAACAGCAAGGGGCTGAGGCCGAGAATGGCCAGCAGGGCCACCGCGCGGTCCATCAGCGCCTTGGTCAGGGCGCCAGTCGGATAAGCCGTCAGCGGGCTTTCGTTGAGGTGAATGGCCGGTAGCCCCTCGATCTCCGAGACCGAGTGGTTGAGCAGCATCATGCTGTGCAGGTCCGGAATCCACACCACGTCGACGCTGGAGTCGAGCAGGTCGATGTAGAGGCCTTCGATCTGTTCGGCTTCGGTCAGTGGCAGGGCGATGAACAGGCGACGAATGCGATGGGTCGCGATCAGGTCGCGCAGGTGGGCGAGGCTGCCGATGATCGGGTACAGGTTGTCGCCAGGCGGCGGCTGGTCATCCGCGGCGACCAGGCCGACCACGGGCTCGTTCCTGTGTCGTACCAGTTTGTCCGCCAGATCCAGGGCCAGCTCGCCGGTGCCGATGATCAGCGAGGTACGCGCGGCTTGCAGGCTCTGCTGGTAACGCCGGGAAACGTGATGCAGCGGCACGTAGAGACAGGCTTGCAAGGCAAAACCGAGCACGCCCCAGATCAGCGCGACTTCACGGGAGAACAATTCGCTGGTTTTGGTGACGAAGGCCGCCACCGTGAGGGCGGAGAGCAGGATCAACCAGCCAGCGAGCAAACGGCCCAGGCCGACCAGGTAACCATGCTGTTTGTGGTAGACCCGTACCGCTGAATAGACGGGCACTGAACCGAGCAGCGCGAATAGCGCAAGAACGCGGTATTGAGTACCTATCTCCCCGGTTTTCATCAGGGCCAGCACGCAGAGCAGTAGCGTGAGCACGCCGAGGGCGGCCAGCCACTGGCCCCAGAAGGTGAGGCCGCGACCACCGGGGATACTGGTGTCGCGTTTACCGATCAAGTCGATGCCCAGGCGTGGATGATTGGCGCTGGCGGCCCGCTCCAGCGCTACCACAGTGCCGGTACCGGACGGGGGGACTGGTCGGTGCGCTGCCCTATCGGCCGCTGGGGCTGCTGCTGTCTGGAGCCGTGACATGAAGCGGGTACCTGTAGAGATCTGGAGGCAGTGTGGTCGGTGGGCTGTGCTGGTGGGCTGAAGCCCACCCTACGAATCGGGCTGTAGCGTTTTGTATGCGCGCGCCTGAAAGGTGCTGTGCAACCGCTAATTCAGGCATAGCGCAAGCTTGCGGGAAATTTTCAGTTCGGGGGGCAGGCTGTCGCAGAACTCCTGAGTCCTGCCGGTGTGCTGGGCGACCTTGAGCAGGTGCTGAGCTTGCGCGGGCCCCTCGGCTACGCTGCGTCGGGCGGATTCGAGGGTTGCCGTGCGTTGGTTTTCGTTCAGCTGGGGCCAGGCGCTGAAGCCGATTTCCGCCAGCTCGCGGTTCACCACGATACGCCAGGGGCCCAGCTGAAAAGCCTGGGCCAGCGCTTGGTCGAACTCACTATCGAACGTTTGCAGATAGAGCTTGCTGTGGGCCAGGCGCGCCCAGCTGTAAGGCCAGGTCGGGCGGGCGGCGACCGAGGCCCGGTAGGCGTCGAGGGCGGCATGGCGTGAGCTTGCCGCAGCCGGGTCGGCGTAGGGTTGGCGGAACTGCTGCCAGCTGTGGACGCGCCCGAGGCGGTCGAGGTAGTCGCCATTAGCCACCGGGTACAGGCCGATGGCACGCTGCGCCGCAGCATGGGCCACTTTCCAGGCGTGGGCATCGGGTTCGCTCCCCGCCTTTTCCCACACGCCGATAAAGGCTTCGGCCTGATAACTGGCGATACCGGCCAAGAGCATGCGAGCACCGGCGATTAGCAGCGCGAGAGCCAACAACAGCACCAGCAGCGTTGGCACGTGGCGTGTGACGGCATTCGCATTTTTCGAATCCGCGGGCGCACGGCGTTGCCGGTGGCTTGGCCGGTCGATGGCTAGGCTGGCGTTCATGCGAAATGGCTCTTGGCGATCTGCCAGGGAGTGTGCTGGACCAGGGCCTCGGCCTTGGCCGCGCCGACGATGCGAGCGGCGTGCTGCATGCCCTCGCTGAGCAAGGGCGGACGGTGCTGCAGGTTGTGCGCATCGCTGGCCAGTATGGTGACCACGCCTTGTTCCAGCAGGGCATGGGCGATTTCTTCGGCCACGGGGCCAAAATGGCCGGCCACCGAGGCGGCCGTGACTTGCAGCAGGCAGCCCTGCTCGAGAAACGGCTTGAGCCTGGACGGCGTGCGCATGATGCCCTTGTTACGCTCCGGGTGAGCGATCATCGGGATGATGTTGCGTTGTAGCAACCAGCCGATCAGGCGCTCGGCGCCGAAGGGGATTTCGCCATGGGGGAACTCGAGCAGCAGTACCGGCTTGCCCTGCCATTCGCCCAGGAAGGGAATGGTTCCCTGGCCGACACCGATCATCAGCTCCATGCCGAAGCGAACTTCCGCTGCCGCCGCCACCTTTAGCGGGATGTTTTCCGCCTTGAGGGCGGTAACGAAGCACGCCTGCGCAGCTTGGATGCTGGCGGGCGTGTTGTCGTAACGACCGGGGTGGATGTGCGGGGTGCAGACCAGGTGGGTGATGCCATCTTGAACGGCCATGCGCGCCAATGCCAGCGCGGCCTCGAGGTCGGGTGCCCCGTCGTCGATGCCGGGTAGCAGGTGGTTGTGCAGGTCGATCATGCTTGCTATTGAAACCTTTGATTGTCTCGCGGCGCGGCGCCGTTCCTACAGTTCGTAGGGTGGGTTAGCTGTAGGCGTAACCCACCAACGATGCTGAACGCGGAGGTGCTGGGTGACACTGTCGTGAGCCGTGTCCGTCGCTGCCCCGCCGGTGGGTTACGCCGCTTCGCGGCTAACCCACCCTACAAAAGCTGCGGCTCGGCTCAACACTTAACGGGTGCATAGCGTTTTTCAATGCACCTTCGTGATCACCGCCAAGCGCTGATTAAGCCTGCTTGGCATCGCTGTAGCCGTAGTAGTCGTAGTAGCCGCCATAGCTGTAGCCGTACTTCTTGGCCTTTTGGATATCGACCTGGTTGAGTACGATGCCGGTGACCGGGGCGTTGTTCTGCAG
>JBOICE010000556.1:0-8584 GCA_050739815.1 Pseudomonas sp.
ATGCCGAACTGATCGTCTTGACCTGGCGCCTCTGGGAGCTGTTGGGTATCCGCGATGCGGTGAAGTTGGAGTTGAACAGCCTCGGCACCAGTGCGGCCCGGGCGAACTACCGTGAAGCCCTGGTGCAGTATTTGTCGGCGCGTCTTGACCTGCTGGATGAAGACAGCAAGCGGCGTCTGAGCAGCAATCCGCTGCGGATTCTCGACAGCAAAGTGCCGGAAACCCAGGCCATGTTGGTCAATGCACCGAAGCTTGAGGATTATCTCGACGAAGAGTCGCGAGTCCATTTTGATGGCCTAAAGGCGCGTCTGGATGCCGCCGGCATTCCCTACGTGCTCAATCCCAAGTTGGTGCGCGGCCTCGATTACTACAGCAAAACCGTGTTCGAGTGGGTCACCGACCAGCTCGGCGCTCAAGGTACAGTGTGTGCCGGTGGTCGATACGACGGTCTAGTCGAGCAGATGGGCGGTAAGCCGACTGCTGGCGTGGGTTTTGCCATGGGCATCGAGCGGCTGATATTGCTGCTGGAAACCCTTGGGCAGGTGCCTGCCGAAATTTCCCGCCAAGTCGATGTTTACCTCTGTGCATTCGGCGATCAGGCCGAGTTGAAAGGGCTCTCGCTGGCCGAGCGTTTGCGTGATCAGTTGCCGGGCCTTCGTTTGCAGGTGAATGCCGGGGCTGGCAGCTTCAAAAGTCAGTTGAAAAAAGCCGATAAGAGCGGTGCATTGTTCGCCTTGGTATTGGGTGAGGATGAGCTGGCTCAGCAAGTAATAGCTGTAAAGCCCCTCCGTGGTCAGGGCGAACAACAAAATATTGCCTGGGATGCTTTGTCTGAGCATCTGGTAGCCTGCCTGAAGCAGGTTTGAGCATTCAGCGAATTTAAGGAGTATTGGGGTGACGTCGCGTACTGAAGATGAAGAGCTGGCGCTGATCAAGGACTGGTGGGAGCGCAATGGCAAACCCCTGCTGACCGGTGGCGCTTTGGCGCTGGTGGTGGTTTTTGGCTGGCAGGCTTGGCAGAAGTACGAGGCCAACCAGGCTCAAGGTGCTTCGATGCTCTACCAGCAGTTGCTGGAGACCGCGTTTAACCCGAGTGGCCAGCCGGATGCGGGCCAAGTGGCCGAGCTGGCGGGCAAGCTGAAGAAAGACTTTGGGGGTACCCATTACGCCCAGTACGGCAGCCTGTTCGTAGCTAAAATCGCGGTAGACACGGGAAAACTCGACGATGCCGCAGCTGAACTGCAAGCCATTGTCGCCAAGCCGGCCGATGACACCCTGGCCGAGCTGGCTCGCCAACGTTTGGCGCGTGTATTGGCCGCGCAAAACAAAGCTGAAGACGGGCTCAAACTGCTCGAAGGCGATGCGGACAAGGCTTTCCTGGCCAGTCGCGAAGAGCTGAAAGGTGATTTGCTGGTTAAGCTGGGACGACTCGATGAGGCGCGCAGCGCTTACGAGAGGGCCAAAGCAGCGCTGTCGGACGAGGCTGCGGTAGGTGGTTTGCAAATGAAGCTCGACGACTTGGCGAAAGGGGATGCGTGACGTGATGCGCTGGAAATATGCCGCACTGCTGGCCCTGGCTGTTCTTGCCACGGGTTGCAGCAGCACTAGCAAGAAAGAGCTTCCGCCGGCCGACCTGCCAGACTTCACCGAGGAAGTTGAGCTCAAAAAAGAGTGGAACCGCTCGGTGGGCGATGGCCAAGGCGACTCCTTCAATATGCTGGTGCCTGCGGTGGATGGCGATCAAATCTTCGCCTCCGACGTGAGTGGCGAAGTGATGGCGCTCAACCGCTTCAGTGGCGACAAGCTCTGGGAGCAAGACCTCGACCTGCCGGTGTCTGGTGCCGTTGGTGCGGGCTACGGCCTTGTGCTACTGGGGACGTTGAAGGGCGAAGTGATTGCCCTGGATGCTGCCAGCGGTGAGGAAAAGTGGCGCTCTCGGGTTACCAGTGAAGTGCTGGCTGCGCCGGCTACCAACGGTGATGTGGTTGTCGTACAGACTCAGGATGACCGTTTGATCGGGCTGGATGCGGCAACGGGCAATCAGCGTTGGATCTACGAAAACACCCCGGCCGTACTGACCCTGCGTGGCACCGGTGCGCCGATTGTTACCAGCCGTTTGGCGTTTGCCGGCCTATCCAGTGGCAAGGTGATCGCGCTGGATACACAGCGTGGGCTGCCCGTTTGGGAGCAGCGCGTGGCTGTACCGCAAGGCCGCTCCGAATTGGATCGTGTGGTGGATATCGATGGTGGTTTGCTGTTGTCGGGCAATACGCTCTATGTCGTCAGCTACCAGGGGCGGGTGGCCGGGCTTGATACGGAGAGTGGGCGGATTCTTTGGCAGCGCGAAGCCTCCAGTAACGTTGGTCTGGCCCAAGGTCTTGGCAACGTTTACGTGAGCCTGGCCAATGGCACCATTGAAAGTGTCGACGAGCGTTCTGCTTCGGCCCTCTGGAGTAACGAAGCCTTGGCTCGTCGCCAGCTGTCGGCGCCAGAAGTGTTTTCCAGCTACGTAGCGTTCGGCGATTTCGAAGGCTACCTGCATCTGGTCAGTCAGGTGGATGGCCGTTTCGTTGGGCGCACGCGTATCGACAGCGACGGTTTACGTGCGCGTCCGCTGGTGGTTGGTGATTGGCTGTATGCCTTCGGCAATAGCGGAGATTTGGTCGCGCTGACCATCCGCTAAGCTGTGATTTAGTGTCCGGCCGCTGCCGTTTGACGACAGCGGCCTTTGTGTTTTCTGAAATTGAGTGGAGGGGCCGCATGGTTCCCGTAATCGCCCTGGTGGGCCGTCCGAACGTCGGCAAATCCACCCTGTTTAACCGCCTAACCAAGAGTCGCGACGCCATTGTCGGCGACCTGTCTGGCCTGACCCGTGATCGCCAGTACGGTGAGGCTAAGTGGCAAGGGCGAACCTACATCTTGATCGATACCGGCGGTATTTCCGGTGACGAAGACGGCATGGATTCAAAAATGGCCGAGCAATCGCTGCTGGCCATTGAGGAAGCCGATGCCGTGCTGTTCCTGGTTGACGCTAAAGCAGGTATGTCAGCCGCCGACCAGATGATTGGCGAACACTTGCGCAAGCGCAACAAGCGTTGCTTCCTGGTTGCGAATAAGGTCGACAGCATTGACCCGGACCTGGCTCGCGCCGAGTTCAGTCCGCTGGGCCTGGGCGACGCATTGCCGATCGCCGGGGCCCATGGCCGTGGTATCAGCCAGATGCTCGAAGCGGCCCTGTCCGAATTCCCCAAGGATGCGGTCGAGGACGAACCGCTTGAGGGCGAGGTGGTTGCCGAAGGCGAAGAAGCCAAGCGCATACCTGGGCCCAGCGAGAAGGATGGCATCAAGATCGCCATCATTGGCCGCCCCAACGTCGGCAAGTCGACCCTGGTCAACCGCATGCTCGGTGAGGACCGGGTGATCGTTTATGACCAGCCGGGTACCACGCGCGACAGCATTTATATTCCCTTCGAGCGTAACGATGAGAAATACACGCTGATCGATACCGCCGGGGTGCGCAAACGCGGCAAGATTTCGGAAGAAGTCGAGAAGTTTTCCGTGGTGAAAACCCTGCAGGCGATCAAAGACGCCAACGTGGTGATTTTCGTTATGGACGCTCGCGAAGGTGTGGTCGACCACGACCTCAACCTGTTGGGGTTCGCGCTGGAAACCGGCCGTGCGCTGGTCATCGCCTTGAACAAATGGGACGGCATGGAGCCGGGCGAGCGCGACTATGTGAAGACCGAGCTGCAACGCCGCTTGTTCTTTGTCGACTTCGCCGACATTCACTTCATTTCCGCGCTGCACGGTACCGGTGTCGGCAATCTGTATCAGTCGGTGCAGGCGTCGTTCAAGTCGGCAATCACCCGTTGGCCGACCAGCCGTCTGACCCAGATTCTCGAAGATGCGGTCAGTGAGCACGCGCCGCCGATGGTTAATAACCGCCGGATCAAGCTGCGCTATGCCCACTTGGGTGGAGCCAACCCACCGCTGATCGTGATCCACGGCAATCAGGTAGAGAAGGTGCCCAAGTCCTACGTGCGCTATCTGGAGAACACCTACCGTCGGGTATTGAAGCTGGTCGGTACGCCGATTCGTATCGAGTTCAAAGGCGGTGAAAACCCGTACGAAGGCAACAAAAACACCCTGACCGATCGCCAGGTCAACAAGAAGCGCCGGTTGATGTCTCACCACAAGAAAGCCGACAAGAAGCGCAGAGACAAGCGCTGATAGCCGACGCAGTCGTGAGCAGTTGAAAAGGGCGCCGCAGGCGCCCTTTTTCATGGGCGAACGATCCGCTATCCTGCCAGACCCGCGCCGTTGACTGGCGCGGTGTCCAAGCGCTGCGGCGACGAGTCAAACAGGAAGGCGCAATGATCATCAGTAAGTTGCCAAATGTCGGCACCACCATCTTTACTCGCATGTCCCAGCTTGCCGCCGAAGTCGGTGCGCTGAATCTCTCACAAGGCTTTCCAGATTTTGATGGCCCGCAGGCCCTGCGTGATGCTGTCGGCCGGCATGTTGCGGCCGGCCATAATCAATATGCGCCTATGACTGGCCTGCCAGCGCTGCGCGAGCAAGTGGCGACGAAGATTGCCCGTTGCTATGGACGCAGCGCCAGCGCCGAGCATGAAATCACCATCACGCCGGGAGCGACCCAGGCAATCTTCTGCGCCATCCAGGTGCTGATCCGCTCGGGTGATGAGGTGGTCGTTTTCGACCCCTGTTACGACAGCTATGAGCCCGCGGTGGAGTTGGCGGGCGGCCGCTGTATACATGTGCCGCTGAGCCAGCCCGCGTTTGCGATCGATTGGCAGCGTCTGAGCGATGCCTTGAGCCCTCGCACGCGCCTGATCATTCTCAACAGCCCGCACAATCCTAGCGGGGCACTGATCAGTCGGGCGGATTTGGACCGCCTGGCCGAATTGATCCGCCAGCGCGATATCTATTTGATCAGCGATGAGGTCTATGAACACTTGGTGTTCGACGGCGCCCAGCACAATAGCGTGCTCAGCCATGAAGAGCTGTATCAGCGCGCCTTTGTGGTCAGCTCCTTTGGCAAGAGTTACCACGTCACGGGTTGGAAGACCGGCTACGTGGTTGCGCCACCGGCCTTGAGCACTGAACTGCGCAAGGTGCATCAATACGTCAGCTTTTGCGGTGTGACCCCGCTGCAGTGGGCATTGGCGGACTTTATGGCCGAGCACCCGGAGCATGTCAGCGAGTTGCCGGGGTTCTATCAGGCCAAGCGTGACTTGTTCTGCGATCTGTTGGCCGGCTCGAGATTTCGTTTTACGCGGGCGGCGGGGACTTTCTTCCAGCTGGTCGATTACTCGGAAATTCGCCCGGATCTCGAGGATGTGGCGATGGCCGAGTGGCTGACCCGCGAGCATGGGGTCGCGGCTATTCCGGTATCGGTGTTCTATCAACAAGCGCCTAAGGATCTGCGTCTGCTGCGGTTCTGTTTTGCCAAGCGCGAAGAAACCCTGGGCCAGGCGGCAGAAAAACTATGCGCGATCTAAGTGCTTTGCCCGATCTGAAACTGGCGCTGATCCAGACCACGTTGGCCTGGCATGACCCAGCCGCGAATTTTGCCCATTTCGAGCACTTGCTGGAGCAGGCGCGTGGCGCGGATCTAATCATCCTGCCAGAGATGTTTACCACCGGCTTCTCGATGGATTCGGCCATGCTGGCAGAGCCGGAAGAGGGCGCTGCTTACACGTGGCTGCGCGAACAGGCGCAGCGGTTGAACGCAGTGCTGACCGGTAGCGTGATTATTCAGGCCGCAGATGGCAGCCATCGCAACCGCCTGCTGTGGGCGCGACCGGATGGCGAAGTGCTGCACTACGACAAACGTCATTTGTTTCGCATGGCTGGCGAGCACAAGCATTACACCCCGGGCGAACGCCAGGTGCAGTTGGAACTGCAAGGTTGGAGGATTCGTCCGCTGATTTGCTACGACCTGCGCTTTCCGGTGTGGAGCCGAGATCCGCATGACACTGATTTGCTGCTGTATACCGCCAATTGGCCAGCCGCGCGCCGTCAGCACTGGAATCGGCTGTTGCCGGCGCGGGCGATCGAGAACCTTTGTTACGTGGCCGCGGTCAATCGGGTGGGCACGGATGGCAAAGGTTTCGCCTACAGCGGCGACAGCCAGGTGTTGGATTTCCAGGGCGAGTCCTTGCTGAATGCCGCTGAGGGCGATGGGGTCTTTCTGCTCGACCTCTCGGCCAGCGCGTTAGCGGCTTACCGCGAGCGTTTCCCAGCGTATCTGGATGCCGATAGCTTTCTGATTAACTGATCCGGAGTAGAGCCGCATGGACGCCGAAAATCCCTTTCAGACTCCGAAGGCCGAGTTGAATGCCCCGCTGGGTTCCGATGCAGGGCAGCGTCTCTACAGTCTTGCGGCTGTGGGCTGGGCGACCGTTTTCGGTTCACCGCTGGCCGGGGCCTACATCATCGCGCGGAATCTTCGAATACTTGGCCGTGGCGCTGAAGAGCGCAAAGTCTGGCTAACCGGTGTTGCCGTACTGGTTGCTCTGTTGCTGCTGGCGTTACTCCTGCCGGAAAACATGCCCACGGCCGCATTTACCGCGGCTCAGGTGGTGGGGATGTACCAGTACGGCAAAGTGACGTATGCCGAGCAGGTGGTGAGACATGCCCAGCAGGGCGGCAGGTTTTATTCAAACTGGCGAGCAGTGGGTGTTGGCCTGTTGATCCTGCTGGCGTTTGTTGTGCTGGTTGTTCCGCTGGCCCTGCTGTTTGATTGGGCCTGATTCAGGATCGTCAAGATAACGCCGGGCATCGCCCGGCGTTTTGCGTTGTGGGCTTTGACCCGCAATCGGCAAAACAGCCGTAACCGGCCTGCAGAAGGTGGCATTCGATTGGGTAAGTACGTACGCTTTTGCTGGTCACTTACTTATTGGTAATCGATATGAGCAAAGTCACCCCGCAGGCTGCTGAAGGCAAAGGTTTGCCCCGCACCGACAAGGTTTACCACACCCCGGTGGAGGTCACTTTGGAAGTGATTGGTGGCAAGTGGAAAGCTTTGCTTGCGTATCACTTGATGAGTGGGCCGCTGCGATTTTCCGAGCTCAAACGCCGCGTGCCGGAAATCACCGAAAAAATGCTGACCCAGCAGCTACGCGAGTTGGAACGTGCCGGAGTGATCAGCCGCACTATTTTTGCGGAAGTACCGCCACGGGTGGAATACCGGGTCACCGAGCATGGCGCAACCTTGCAACCAGTGCTGGAAGCTATGTGCCATTGGGGGCGCAGCCATTGGCAGCAGCAGGGCTAGGGAAGTCTGGAGTAGCCGGGAGCATTGCCGTTGTGTGGGGCTAAGGTTGCCTGGGGCGAAAACTGGAAAGTCCGCGATACAACGAAACGCCATGCCCCAGTTATGTGTTGCCAGCGCCCTGTAGGTTGGGCCGCGTCGCGCCGTGACGAAGCCCAACACATCCATGCCTCCGGCAATGCCTGAAAGCTCTGCGTTGGGCTTCGCGGAGACGGGTTGTCCTACCGACCAAGGCTTCGGCTTGACGCAGCGTGTAAGTGGGACGCAGCCAAACAAAACCCCGCCAAGTGGCGGGGTTTTGTTTTCAGGCTCGGTTGGTTCAGGCCGCCTGGGCGTCGGCCTGGCTCAAGGCTCGATTCAGTGCGCTGAACAGGGCACGGAAGCTCGCCGTGGTGATGTTTTCGTCAATGCCGACACCGTGCAGGGCGCGGCCGCCATTGACACGCAGCTCGATATAGGCCGCGGCCTTGGCATTGGTGCCGGCGCCGATGGAGTGCTCGGAGTAATCCATGATCTCCACGCGCTCCGGCAGGCTGGCCACCAAGGCTTCCAGCGGGCCGTTGCCGATGCCGCGCCAGTGCTGGGTTTCACCCTCGACGCTGACTTCGATCTCCACAGCGCTGGTGCCATTTTCTTCCTGTAGGCGATGGCCTTTCAGGGCGTAAGGCGCGGTGGCACGCAGGTACTCGTTTTCGAGCAGTGCGTAGATCTGCTTGGCGCTCATTTCCAGGCCGAGCCGGTCGGTCTCGCGCTGCACCACTTGGCTGAACTCGATCTGTGTGCGACGCGGCAGGCTGATGCCATATTCCTGCTCGAGCAGGAAGGTGATCCCACCCTTGCCGGACTGGCTGTTGACGCGGATCACCGCCTCGTAGCTGCGACCGATGTCGGCCGGGTCAATCGGTAAGTAGGGCACTTCCCACAAGCCGTCAGCTGATTGCTGGCTGAAGCCCTTGCGGATCGCGTCCTGGTGCGAACCGGAGAACGCGGTATGTACCAGATCGCCGACATAGGGGTGACGTGGGTGTACCGGCAGTTGGTTGCATTCCTCTACCACCTTGCGCACGCCATCGATGTCGGAGAAGTCCAACTGCGGGTGCAGGCCCTGGGTGTACAGGTTCAGCGCCAGCGTCACCAGGTCGACGTTGCCGGTGCGCTCGCCGTTGCCGAACAGGCAACCTTCGACTCGGTCGGCGCCGGCCATCAGGCCCAGCTCGGTGGCGGCCACGCCGGTGCCGCGGTCGTTATGAGTGTGCAGGCTGATGAGCACGCTGTCGCGGCGGCTGA
>JBOICE010000557.1:0-2651 GCA_050739815.1 Pseudomonas sp.
GGGCAGCGCATCCGCAGCGCTGCTGCTGGCACCTGCAGTTGCCGGCGCATTGGCCGGTGGCGCAGTGGGGATTCTGACCTACCGCGCGCTGTATAAGGCAGTTGTACGTGGCGGCCAGCGCGCCGTGCAGCAACTCATTCAAGCCGTGGCCGCGACCGTCGAGAAATAGCTTCAGGTCACGCGCAGAATCGCGCTCAGCGCTCCGGAAAAGCGCTCCCACGCTTCGCGCTGATCGGCCAGATGTTTGCGTCCAATACGGGTCACGGAATAGACCTTCGCGCGCCGGCCTTTTTCCGTCTCTGCCCACTCCGCCCGGATCAGGCCGCGCTGCTCCAACCGGTACAGCGCCGGGTACAACGAGCCGGCGTTTACGTTCAGGACATCGCGCGTGGTGGCCTGGATGCGCAAGGTCAGGTCGTAACCGTTGGTTGGTTCCGCCTGCAGGAGCTGCAGCACAATGAGATCGAGCGTTCCCTGCAACAGCGGTGTGTTGGCTGCCATTGCCTGCCTCTGTACTAGACGCCCTAGTGAACGCGCGAAGTTAGGATGGCAGCCCGCTGAGGGTCAAGTGGCGAGCTGCCGGGAGTCAATAATGATCCAGCGATTGATTGGCATGGTCCTGCTGCCGGCTATGGGGCTCAACGGTTGGGCTCGGGCTGCGCAGGAACAGCAACGTGTCGAATGCCAAGTCTACCTGGCGGTGCTGCAGTAGCATTCAGGGGAAGAACTTCACGGGCGGGCAATTATCCTGCAGTCTCCTCATTCAGCGCCATTCTATCCACGCAGACCAGCGAGGAACCAATTGAATTTTAGCGCGTCGCAGCTATACCCAAATCGTTTTCGTGCCTTCAGGTGGTTCGTACGAAAAGACCTCGTCCGGGATCGGATCGTTGAAGTGCACGGAACGGACCGATAAGGACGCTGCTTGCTCTCCGTCAACAATACCAGCGTAGCGCAACAGGACACCGACTTCCTGATCTACGAGGACTTCGTACTCATCCACCCAATGCCAGGGGACAGGTCCCGGAGTCGCATTCGTTCTGACCGCTCCGATTCGAAAGCATGATCGATCCAAATACTTGAGTTCGCCCAGCGTCGCGAGTTCCCAGCTGGCCAGGAAGGACGGATCGAGCAAAGGAATGTTTTGCAGCCGATTCTCAACGGTGGGCAGTTGGTAGCCCATCTGCGGCTGCAGCAGGGAACGTATTCGCGTGACCAATCGTTGCGTCCGCTGATTTGTATAGAGTGTGTGCAGCGAGGAGACGTAAGCACTCGCTGTCGCACCGTCCGAGACGCTGATCGCAAGGGCACCACCGTCCCAGCGCCTTTCATCGCGCCAGTTACACGGTCTGCGCCACCACGCTCGGCATTCATGCCGGGAGGGCGGCATCCCAGCGGGTCCAGTTCGTTGTGCTTCGAGCGTGACCGTCGACTCTGAGCCGGCTGGCAAATCCAGGGGCAGCCTGCGCTCGAACGCACGCGAAAAAATTTCGCTGTATTCCTCAACCCACTCGATACTGACGGTACTGAAATTGTGCTTCGCGCGGGTCAGCAATCCAATCATGTCCTGTTCCATTGCGACGTGGAGATCTCCTCTCCTATCAGCAGTTGGATATGTAGTTCGTGCGAAACGTCGTCCAATTGGCGATTAGTGGCCAGTACCGGAGTGACAGAGTGCAGGCGCGTTGCTATCAACGAAACTGGCGTTAATGAGAGACTTTGGGGGTGATCAGCGTGACGGTTCCCTGCAACGGCAGAGCTGCATCTTTGTATTCTGCTGGTGGGCGACCAAATCCCATTCGCCTGGCAATCGCAAGTTCACCTCCGGCTCATCTACATCAGGTGGCGGCGGCCCTTCCCATTCCTCGCCATCCTCCCACTCATCACAATGTTCTGGAGGAAAGTGGGGCGGGAGTGTGAAGCTGCAGCAGCGCCACGATATGCCCAGGGGTGGCGGCAACGAGGGTCACGGTTAGCCATGCGGCACATGCGTGAGTGCCGTACCTTGCCAAGTTTGTCTCGAGGTGGATTGATGTGGCTAAAAAAGTCTTATTAAGTTGTCGCACGAAGATTGGCGTTGTATTCTCCGCGCTTCCCGCGTGTCCGTTGTTCTCTGCGAGAAAAAGAGGCCCCGCCCGAGGAGTTTCGGATGAAGACTCATTCCCCAAGGTACGACTGGGCCCGGGTCAAGCCTTGCCATGGCTCGCCGACTTTTGTAGGGTTTTCGGCCAACTCCAATGATACGAGCACGTTGACGGGCGCTGGAACGGGCGAATCGGGGCCCTGGTCAGGCGTGCTGTCGGACCGTGATGTGATATGATCCGTGTTGTAGACCTGGAAAAACTCTACGGCCAGAAGCGCGCGCTCGGGCCGGTGACCTTTACGGTCGAGCGAGGCGAAACCATCGGGATTCTCGGGCGCAATGGCGCCGGGAAGACCACGCTGCTGCGCATCCTCGCCGGGGACCTGCGGCCCTCGGCCGGCTCGGTCTTTATCGATGGTGTCGATGCCGTGCGCACGCCGGAGCTGGCCCGGGTGCGGGTGGGCTACCTGCCGGAAGTGCCGCCCGTTTACGAAGACATGCGTGTGCGCGATTTCCTGGCCTTTGCAGGCCGGCTGCGCCGCATGTCGCCAGACCAGCTGGCCAGCCG
>JBOICE010000558.1:0-14799 GCA_050739815.1 Pseudomonas sp.
CGGCTTCACTTTTGCAGCCCTCGATTAAGAGCAGAAGGGTAATGGGCGCGAGTTTGGCGATAGTCCAGGCGGTCGATGACATGGTGAAAACCTCAGGGTGCAATCTGCAACGAAGGAAATTCGGGCATCGCTCAGCCTCAGGCCCCGACGGCTTCGAGCAATGTGGCAACGCCCTGGCCACCGGCGATGCATTGGGTGGCTACGGCGTAACGACCGCCGGTTCTTTTCAGCAGGGCGGCGGCTTTGCCGGTGATACGCGCGCCGGTCGCACCCAGCGGGTGACCGAGGGCCAGGGCGCCGCCGTCCAGATTGACCTTGCGCATATCCAGGCCCAACTCGCGGACGCAGGCAATCGACTGGCTGGAGAAGGCTTCGTTGATCTCCACCAGATCGATGTCGTTGATGCTCAAGCCGGCGCGTTGCAGGAGCTTGCGGGTCGCGTGCAATGGGCCCATGCCCATGATTTCCGGTGGGCAACCTGCCACGGCAACCGCTTTGACTCTGGCCAGAATGTCCAGCTTCCAACGCCGGGCGAACTGCTCGCTACAGACGAAAACCGCGGCTGCGCCATCGGTCAGCGGTGAAGCAGTGCCAGCGGTGACGCTGCCAGCAAAGGCCGGCTTGAGCGTGGCCAGCGCCTCGGCATTGGTGCCGGGGCGAATGCAGCCGTCTTCACTGATCAGCCCGTCGGGCGTATCGATGGGCACGATCTCTGGTTCGAAATAGCCAAGAGCGCGCGCAGTGGCGGCCTTTGCGTGCGAGGCGACAGCCATTTCCTCCTGTTCCTCACGGCTGATCCCATAGAGTTCGGCGACGTTTTCGGCTGTTTGCCCCATCGACAGGTAGGCCTGCGGGAAGTTTTGCATCAGCGTCGGGTTGGGCGAGATGTTGAAGCCGCCCATGGGCACGCGCGTCATGGATTCCACGCCCGCACAGATAAAGGCTTCACCGGCACCCAGCAGAATCTGCCCGGCGGCGAAGTGCACGCCGGTCATGGATGAGCCACAGAAGCGGTTGACGGTGGCGCCGCCCAGCGTGTCTGGAAGCCCAGCGAGAAAGCTGGTGATGCGCGCGATGTTCATGCCTTGTTCGGCTTCTGGGTAAGCGCAGCCCATGATCAGGTCTTCGATCTCGGTGGGGTCGATATCCAGCCTGGCGACCATGGCTTTCACCGTTTGGGCGGCCAAGTCATCCGGCCGAACATTTATCAGCCCGCCTTTTCTCGCGAAGTGGAAAGGGGAGCGGGCGAAGCCGGCGATTACGATCGATTGCATGGCGGTGATCCTCAGGGTGCGAAGCTGGCCTCGCAGGGCTCTCGATGGCGCGGAACCTGATCAGCACTGGGAAGCATGTAAATGCGGTTTCGGCAGCGTTTGGCTAAAAATATTATGACAATAATCTTATTGTGATAATAGTATGTCAACTGAAATGTAATTGACCCCTCCTTGTGGGAGGGATCGGTCGATCGCGGGTTAGCGGGCGATGCCTTGGCGGGTGGAACTGCCAGCAATAGAGGCCGGCGCGGCTAAATCAGTAGAAGTGCGCCGCTGAGCAGCCCTGATAATGGACGGTCAGAGCTGCCGGGCGTCGGATCTACCCTGGCAACAGCTGAGCGGTTCAGGCTTTCGCCCCGAGGATCAGGCAGGTCGTGGAGCCGGTCGCGTAGAGCTTGTCGTCCACGTCATAGAGTCGCCCTTCGGCGAGTGCAGTGGAGCGGCCGAGGTGGACGATCCGGCCTTCTGCCCGTACCGGCCCGATGTTGCTGGTCAGCGCCCGCACGAAGCTGATCCTGAGGTCGGTGGTGGTGTAGCCCTGACCCTTGCTGAGCCTCGTATGAATAGCGCAGCCCATGGCCGAGTCGAGCAGTGTTGCGGCATAGCCGCCATGCACGATGCCAAGCGGGTTGTAATGACGTGCTTCTGGCGTGCCCTGGAAGATGAAGTGTCCTGCCGACCACTCGAGTGGTACGAAGCCGATCAGCTCGCCGAAGGGCGGGGCAGGAAGATCGCCGTTGCCGATGCGATCAAAGAACTCCTGCGGGCTCAGTGTGCCGACTTCCGGCAAGGTCAAGGTGCCGGCTGGCCCGAGTTTGGCGCGGATCTCTCTTTCGGTAGCCAGCCAGGCTTCGATTTTCTCTTCTCTCGATTGGGTGCTCATGCTGCTTCGCCTCCTGGGCACTGGTTGTTCTAAAGGGGAGCGATTGGGGCTGGTTCCACCGGGCTGATGTTGGGCAGGGCAAAGCCCTCGGCAGATAGCCGCCATGGCGTCAGCTATAGGCCAGAGCGCATATCCGCCGGTGCGCATCGGTTTAGCGCGGTGGGCTCAGAATCTGCTTGACAGCATAAATTACGACCATAATATATTAAATGAATGAAAGTCGTAATATAAACATCCGCACCCAGGGATACACCACCATGACTGCTTATTCACCACCCTCCAGGCTGCTGCTCTTCATACTCATCGGGCTTTCTGGGCTGGGCGAGATCTCGACTTAGCTGCTTATCCCGAGCCTGGGTGCCATCGAGCACAGCTTCGCTGCGCAACCTGGCGCAATTCTCCTCGCGTTATCCACCTTCGTCGGTGCCTTTGGCCTCGGGCAGCTTGTTCTTGGGCCGCTTTCTGACCGGGTAGGGCGGCGGCCGGTGCTGATCGGCGGATTGTTAGTCTATGTGTTGGCGACCCTGTGGATGCTGTTTGCAACGGGCATGGCCGAGTTCGTCGCGGCGCGAGCGCTGCAGGGGCTTGGCGCCTGTGCGGCGCTGGTGCTGGCACGCGCGATCGTTCGCGATGTTTGGCGCGAGCAGGCCGCGCCGGCACTTGCCTTGACGGTGATCGGCATGCTCTGCGCCATCGTACTGACGCCGGTGGTAGGCGGTGTCGTCGCGACTTATTTGGGCGGCTGGCGCGTATCCATCGCCATCTCACTGATGCTTGGCGTCTTGGCGCTAATCACTGCGATCTTTATTTATCGCGAGAGCAATCACAGCCTGGATCCGCACGCGGGGCAGCTGAGGTCCTTGGCGCAGAACTATGCAAACCTACTGACGGGGCGCTCTTACCGAGCTTTTGCCCTGACCCTGGCCGGCACCTATGGGGCAATGTTCAGTGTCATAGCGGGTTCGTCTGCGGTGTTCGTGGGCCTGCTTGGTTTGAGCTCCGCGCAATACGGCCTGACGTTCGCTGGAATAGTTTCCGGCCTGATCGTCGGCGCTGTATTTACCCGGCGAATGATCACAGTGCTTGGGCCGGAAAAGATTGTGGCCATCGGCACAGGCCTGGTCGCTACAGGTGCTATCGCGACTCTGGCGGTCTATGAGTTGCTGGGGCTTTCGGTGCTTGGGCTCTTCGTGCCGCAAGTGCTCGTTACCCTCGGTGGCGGTATGGTCCTGCCGGCTTCGGTGGCCGGCGCGGTGATGCCCAATGCGCAGCGTGCCGGACTTGCCGCGGGTTTTATGGGTTTTGCCCAGATGGCCGGGGCGACCGTTGCCGGGCTCGTGCTGAGTTCGCTGCAGGACGGCACGGCCTTTCCGATGATCGCGACCCACTGCGCTTTTGCCCTGATGGCATTCGCAGTCTTTCATCTGATGCGGTCGAGACCCGCCGGGTTTGCCGCAGCGCCATTGCCGGAAAAAGCGGAGTAATCGAGGCTGCAACTGTCGGTAGGCCTGATGCCTGGGTGGTCGAAGCGCGAGTGCTGTTCGCGGTGAATCACGAAGGCAGGAGTGCGGCTTTGCTCCTATCGTGTAGGAGGTTTTCAGTCGTCGCTGCTGTCCTTCCGTAGCGCGGCCTTTCTCTCTTTATGCAATGGAGCGCAAGCATGAGTACCTATGACGTTGTGGTGATTGGCGGTGGTCCTGGTGGTTATAACGCGGCTATTCGTGCAGGTCAGCTCGGGCTCAAGGTGGCTTGTGTGGAGGGGCGGGAGACGCTGGGTGGAACCTGCCTGAATGTTGGCTGCATGCCCTCCAAGGCCCTGTTGCATGCGTCGGAGCTCTATGACGCGGCCATAGGTCCTGAGTTCGCGCGCCTGGGCATCGAGGTCAAGCCGACCCTCAACCTCGGGCAAATGATGAAGCAAAAGGATGAGAGCGTGCAGGCGCTGACCAAGGGCATCGAGTTCCTGTTTCGCAAGAACAAGGCGGAGTGGATCAAAGGCTGGGGGCGAATCGATGGGCCAGGACGCGTAGTCGTGACCGCCGCCGATGGTTCACTGCAAACCCTGACGGCGAAAGATATCGTGATTGCGACCGGCTCTGAGCCAACGCCGCTGCCCGGTGTCGAGATCGACAACCAGCGCATCCTGGATTCGACCGGCGCGTTGGCCCTGCCCGAGGTGCCCAAGCATCTCGTCGTGATCGGTGCCGGTGTTATCGGCCTGGAGCTGGGCTCGGTCTGGCGTCGGCTGGGTAGCGAGGTCACGGTGGTGGAGTTTCTCGACCGTATCTGCCCGGGTCTGGATGCAGAAACAGGTAAAACCTTGCAGCGCTCGCTCAGCAAGCAAGGCATGAGTTTCAAGCTGAGTTCGAAGGTCACCAGTGCGAATGTCTTGCCTGATGGCGTCACACTCAGCATCGAGCCTTCCGCGGGTGGCGCGGCACAAACGCTACACGCCGACTACGTACTGGTAGCCATCGGCCGCCGGCCTTACACCAAAGGCTTGGAGCTGGAGACTGTCGGCATCACTGCCGACCAGCGCGGCATGCTGCTTAACAAAAAACATCGATCCGGGGTGCCGGGCGTCTGGGTGATTGGTGATGTGACCGCCGGCCCGATGCTGGCCCACAAGGCCGAGGACGAGGCCATCGCCTGTATCGAGCAGATCGTCGGCAAGGCCGGCGAGGTCAACTATGCAGTGATCCCCAACGTCATCTACACCAAGCCAGAAGTGGCCAGCGTGGGTAAGACCGAGGAGGAACTCAAGGCACAAGGGCGCGCCTACAAGGTCGGCAAGTTTCCCTTTGCGGGCAACAGCCGGGCCAAGATCAATCATGAAACGGAGGGGTTCATCAAGGTACTGGCCGATGAGCGAACCGACGAAATACTCGGCGTACACATGGTCGGCCCCAGCGTCAGTGAAATGATTGCCGAGTACTGCGTTGCGATGGAGTTTGCGGCCTCCGCCGAGGATATCGCGCTGACCTGTCACCCGCATCCAACCCGTTCCGAAGCACTTCGCCAGGCGGCGATGGATGTCGAGGGTTGGGCGATGCAGGCCTGAAAAAAGGTTCTTTACGGGTTATCGGGGAAGGCGTGAGGGTTAACACCGGATAGGCAAATGAGTTGCAAGCGTTTTGCTCTTTGTTGGCCTTGATGCTGTGCCCGAGTCTTTTGTCGCGTTGGCGGAGAGTCCGGGTTACAGAAGCGATGCGTACGCGGCTTACTCCCTCCCGAGCAGCGGCAAAAAGGTGGCAGCGTTCAATTCAATCATCACCGGTTGAGTTGTCTCAGCCAATTCAACGAGTAAGGTGCGCAAGATTTCGGGGCTCTGCGGCGCGTGATGAGCTACATGGAAACTGCGGGCCATGGCCTCGAAGTCAGGCGGCAGGATATCCACGCCAAGGGGCGGGATCTCGCGGGCTTCCATGTAATCGCGAATTTCTGCGTAGCACTGGTTGTTCCACAGCAGCAGGATGACGCCGACGTTGGCCTCACGTGCGGCGATGAGCTCGGCACAGGAAAATTGCATGCCGCCGTCCCCCACCAGCGCGACGACCGGACGCTGGGGTAACGCGAGCTTGGCGCCAATCGCTGCGGGCAAGCCGTAGCCAAGCGTGCCGTAGCCGGTCCCGGCGTTGAACCAGCTATTGGCTTTCGGCGCTTGATAGCCGAGAGCACCTTGGTACACCGGCTGCGTTGAGTCACCGACAATCAACGGATCTTCCAGCGTGTCGCGCAGTAGGTCGAGGAGTGCTTGCAGGCTGCTCTGTTTCGCTGTCCAGCTGGCGCGCTCGCAGGCGTTGACGCGCATTACGCTGTCTACCGCCCAACTCCCGCGGGAGTGAGTGGGCGTGGTTTGCGCGAGGAGCGCCTGTAGCCCTTCATGGGCATCGCCGACTAAGCCGATTTCTGCCCGTTGAGCACCCATGACTTGCATCGGATCGATATCGAGACGAATCAGCTGTGCTTGAAAATGCACAGGACCAAGACCGAAGAAATCATAGTCCGTTTCGCCCAGCTCGGTGCCGACGGCGAGTACTACATCGGCCTCATCGAACAAGGCCCGGCCATGCACAGAAGACTGCACGCCATCCAAAAGCAGTGGATGCCCGCAGGGGAGCAGGCCACGGGCGTTGGTGGTTAGCGCCACAGGGGCTTGCAGGCGCTCGGCCAGCTGTTGCAGCGCTTCAGCCGCTCGGCGCGCGCCGCCCCCGGCGAGTATCAGCGGGCGCTTGGCGGAGTCGAGTAATTTGCTCGCCTCCTCGATAGCTGCCGGAGCCGGTGCGGGGGCGTTGGGCAAAGGGCGCGGGCGGAGGTCGAGCGAGTCTGCCGAGAGTTCCAGAACATCGAGCGGGATCTCGATATGCACCGGCCGTGGACGAGCGCAGTTGAAGATGCCGAAGGCGCGGGCCAGGAGTTCCGGTAACTCCGCTGGAGACTGCAGGGTATGGCTGAAGGCGCAGACCCCGGCGATCATCGCGCGCTGGTCGGGGAGTTCGTGCAGATGTCCGTGGCCCAGGCGCAGTTGCTCGCGGCGATTGGTGGTGGAGATCACCAGCATCGGTACCGAGTCGGCATAGGCCTGGCCCATGGCGGTCAGGATATTGGTCATGCCTGGGCCGGTGATGATGAAGCACACCGCGGGGTTGCCACTGGCGCGGGCATAACCATCGGCCATAAAACCCGCACCCTGCTCGTGGCGCGGGCTCATATGTCTGAGGCTGCTGTCGTGCAATCCCCGATAGAGTTCGACGGTATGCACGCCGGGAATGCCGAAAATGGTTTTTACGCCATAGCCTTCGAGCAATTGAACTAACGACTGAGCACAAGTGGTCATCGAAAACTCCTCTTATTCTTATGCGTCGACCAGAGGACCGGGCCCGCTGGTCCTGCGTACTGTGAACCGCACTACCTGCGGACGTTGATAGGCCCGTACTCGCCCGCAGACGACGCGGTAGTTCGTTCAGGTAGAAATCGAGGAGACAGTAGTGCGGTGGATGCAACGGCAACAATCGAAAAATTTGCTCGCTATTGAGCAATTAAATTCACGCTTTTAAGGTTCTGCGCACCTCCGAGCGTGTTCGCGCAGGCGTGCTCAGTTGAGCCTTGACCCATTCACTAAAGGCCTGAACCACCGGACGCTCGGCTTTCTGTTGATCGGCAACCAGGTAGTAACCGCGGTTGGATTCGATTTCCGTTTCAAAAGGTCGTATCAACAAACCCCGCGCCAGGGCTTCGCCGCTAATCAAATTGTCGCCCATGGCGATGCCTTGGCCGGCGATGCAGGCCGACTGCACGAAGTGCGCATCGGAAAACACGATCCCGCTGCGCGCATCGATGTTCGAAGCATCGGCTGCGGCCAGCCAAACCCGCCAGTCCGAGTAGTCGATCATGTGCAGCAGCGGGCAGCCAGCCAGTTCTTGCGGGCTTTTCAAACCGCCCAAAGCATTGACCAGGCGTGGGCTGCAGACGGGGAAAAAGCGTAGCGTCACGATTTGCTGGACATGCTGGTTCGGCCAGTCGCCCATGCCATAGGCGACGAACAGATCGGCGTTGCTGTCGCTAGTGTCGCCCGGTGTACGCGGCGAAATCAGATGCAATTCTACCTGTGGGTAGAGGTCCTGAAAGGCTGCGATGTGCAAGCACAACCAATAGGTCGCGAAACCGGCGGGGCTGCTGATACAGAGCCTGCCACTGACTTGTTGGCCATCGAAGCGTTGGCCCGCCTCTAGGATATTGGCCAGCAGTTGATGGATGTCTCTGGCGTAACGCTCCCCTTGGTAGGTGATGCGTATGCCGCGGCCAATCCGCTCGGTTAAGGCGAAGCCGAGGGTTTGTTCGAGACTCTTGATCTGGTGACTGATGGCGCTGGGCGTCAGATTCAGCTCGCTGGCCGCATCGGACACACTGCCTAGGCGGGCAACCGCATCTAACGCACGTAAGGCGGTCATTGAAGGAAAGCGCATAGAGATGAATCAATCCCCCGATTGGGTAGGTATAGGGTCGCTCTGTCGAGGATGTCCAGGGAGAGGGGTGAAGCACAATCTGTGCAAAGCGCTCAACGCCGTCCGGCCATCTGTAATGGGGTTTTAAGATAGCCGCAATCGTCTGGCGGCAACAGGCAGCCAGGCTTCTTTAACCACGAGCCGAGCGACGGCCTGGGGCGCCGAATGCTTGGCGCAACAGGGCTGGGCATGGTTCGCGAGCAGATTAAGGCATGCCTGCCCTTGTCTGGCCATTTTCGGCGCAACCCGCTGTCGACTATAGGAACGACTGTTGAATTAAATTTCACTATTTCGCAAAAAAAGCTCGATTGACCCTGTTTTGCCATTGGCTATTCTCGGCAGCCAATACAGGTTGCTGATGAGCGTCGCAATAGCTCTGCCTCATGGAGATAGCGACGGGTTCCCAGGGATGAAATGACCTGCAGATGTTTGTTGCAGTAGGCGACTTCACAAAAATAAGAGGGTCGATCCTTGGAATCGCAATCCAATTCAGTAAAGCCGGTGGTGGCGATTGACGCTCTGCAAAAGAGTTATGCCGATCACCACGTACTCAAAGGCATCTCTCTGCGCGCCAATGAGGGCGAGGTGGTCTCGCTGATCGGTTCCAGCGGCTCGGGCAAGAGCACCTTGCTGCGCTGCATCAATCTCCTGGAAGTCCCTTGCAGCGGCAGCTTGCGCATCAACGGTGAAGAAGTCCGGCTGAAAAAAGACCGTTCCGGCACCCCTGTGATTGCCGATGCCCGCCAGGTGGCGAGGCTGCGCACGCGCCTCAGCATGGTGTTTCAAAACTTCAATCTATGGCCGCATCGCAGCGTGCTGGAAAACGTTATCGAAGCACCGCTGTATGTGCTGGGCGAGGACCGCAAGGATGCAATAGCCCATGCCGAGCACCTGTTGGAGAAAGTCGGTTTGGTCGACAAGCGCGACGTATTCCCCTCCTTCTTGTCCGGTGGCCAGCAGCAACGGGTGGCGATTGCGCGTGCCTTGGCCATGCGTCCGCAAGTGTTGTTGATGGACGAGCCGACCTCGGCACTTGACCCGGAACTGGTCGGTGAAGTGCTGCGGGTGATTCAAGGGATCGCCGAGGAAGGCCGGACGATGATTCTGGTCACTCACGAGATGGCCTTCGCTCGGGATGTCTCGAGCAAGGTGATGTTTCTGCATCAAGGGCTGGTGGAGGAGGAGGGGACGCCAGAACAAGTGTTCCTCAATCCGCGGAGTGAGCGTTGCCGTCAATTTGTGACGGCACAGGACAACCGCAGTTGAATGCGGAGATTCATGCTGGTGTGCTTAACAAAAATAAAACCCACAAAAAGGTAACAGCCATGAAAAAAGTATTGAGCACCATTGTCGCTAGCTGCCTGCTGGCCTTGGCCGCGAGCCAGGTGAGTGCGGATGAGAAACTCGTCTTCGGTATTGCCTTGGAACCCTATCCACCCTTTTCGATGAAGTCCGGTAATGGGGAGTGGCAAGGGTTTGAGCCCGATCTGGTCCGCGCGCTTTGCGAGCGTATGCAGGCGCAATGCACGCTTAAAGAGATCGCTTGGGATGGTCTCATCTCTGCGCTACAAGCTAAGCAGATCAATGCCATTCTGAACTCGGTGAGCATCACCCCCGAGCGTCAACAAATCATCGATTTTTCTAAACCGTACTATCAGACCCCGTCGACCTGGGTCGGTGATAAAAACCTCCCGCTCGAACCGACCCCCGAGGGGCTCAAGGGCAAGCAAATCGGGGTGCAGAGCTCGACAACCAACGCCGCTTACGTGAAGCAGTACTACGGTAAAGACTCGACTCTTCGTTACTACAACACCCAGGACGATATGGCCGCGGATCTGCAAAGCGGCCGTATCGACATCATGCTGGTCGACGCGCTGAGCGTCGAATCCTTGCTGAAAACCCCGGGCGGAGAAGTGCTTGCCGAGATGGGTGTGGCGCCAAAAGATCCGCTGCTCGGCGATGGTGTTGGCGTGGCGATCCGCAAGGGTGATACGCAATTGAAGAGCAAAATCGACAAAGGACTGGATGATCTTCGTGACGACGGCACTTACGACAAGATCCGCAGCCGTTACTTCAGCGTAGACATCTCCGCTCAGTGAGTCCGAGTCGCTTGAGATCTACTTTTCTGCTGGATACGCCATGATGCCTTTGTCCGAAATATCACAGCTATTCGTTGCTGATGGCTGGCTAGTTGCTCTCATGCAGGGCGCGTTGATCACCTTGCAGATTTCTGCGGGGGCCTTCGTGCTAGGCCTGTGTATTGGTCTGGTAGTAGCCATGATCAAGCTCAAAGGGCCGCGTTGGATGGTCGGGTTGGCAAACTGCTACACGACTCTTTACCGGGCTGTGCCGGAGCTGCTCTTGATACTGCTGTTGTATTACTCGGGCACTGACCTCCTCAATGCTGTGCTGGCCTCGCTCGGCCAGCCCAGCGTTCAGGTCAATGGCTTCATTGCGGCGGTGGTGGTGCTGGGCATTGTGCAAGGGGCCTATTCGGCGGAGATCATCCGTGGCGCCGTTCAGGCAATTCCATTCGGCCAGATCGAGGCGGCTCGCTCCTTAGGCATCGAGCGGATACTTTTGCTGCGCCGCGTCATATTGCCGAGCATGTTGCCCTATGCAATGGGCGGGTTATCCAACCTTTGGCTGGTGCTGATCAAGGACAGCGCGCTGATCAGTGTCGTCGGCTACAGCGAGTTGCTCTCGGTGGGCAAGCAGGCTGCCGGTTCGACCAAGCATTACCTGGTCTTTTACCTCGCCGTTGCCGCGTTCTACTTCGCGATTACTCTGCTTTCCAATCTTGTCTTCCAGCTAATTGAAAGACACTCCAATCGCTGGATGCCCAAGCAGTGAGGGTGGCGTAATGGATTTCTCCTGGATAACTGGTTTTGCTTCTGAGCTACTGCGTGGCGTGGGTATTACCCTGACGCTGTTACTGCTTTCGGGCGTTTTCGGTTTCATTCTCGCTATAAGTGTTGCGCTGGGCCGTTTTTCTCCAAACTGGCTTATCTCAAACAGCATGCGTGCTTACACCAGTATTTTTCGTGGCACGCCGTTGCTGGTGCAGATTTATATTCTTTATTACGGCGTTGGCAGCTTGTTTGCCTCTTATCCGCTGATTCGTGGCAGTGCGCTGTGGCCTTACCTGCGGGAAGGCTTCTGGTACGTGACCTTGGCGCTGATCCTCAGTGTCGGTGCCTATGTCGGGGAAGTACTACGCGGTGGTTTGCGTTCGGTGCCGCGTGGAGAGCTTGAGGCGGGTAGAGCCTATGGCATGGGGCGCTGGTTATTGCTGCGGCGGGTCTGGCTGCCACGCGCACTGCAGATTCTGAAGCCGACACTGGCTGGCGAGAGCGTGATGCTGCTCAAGGCAACGGCCCTGGCCTCGACCGTGGCGGTGACCGATCTGCTGGGTGCCGCCAACCTGGTGCGCGCCCAGACCCTGCGGGTTTACGAGCCGCTACTGGCAGTGGCGGTGATCTACATCATCCTGGCGTTTTTGATCGAGCATGGCTTTTCGCGCCTTGGCAAGCTGCCGCAGCGCCAGGCCTGAGCCATCTGCTTGCCTATGAATTGATAGCCGCTGGCGAACGATCGCCGGCGAGGAGGAAACAATGCGTTATTCACCCTTTGTCGAGCGCATTTCCGGCGAGTCGGTAAGCGCGTGGGACATCCATTACGCGGCCATCGAGGCGCGCGGCCGGGGCGAGGATGTGATCGTCCTGAGTGTCGGCGACCCGGATTTTGCCACCGCTAGCGCGATCTGCGAGACCGCAGTCGAAGCCTTGCGCCACGGCGATACCCATTACACCCACGTGCTCGGCCGGCCACTGCTGCGCGAGGCGATAGCCGCCAAGCAGAGCGCCTTGCTCGGTGTGCCAGTGCTGCCGGAAAACGTGGCGTTGGTGGCCGGGGCGCAGAATGGTCTGTTCGCGACGGCCCTGTGCCTGTTCGACAAGGGCGACGAGGTGCTGGTGCCCGAGCCGATGTACCTGACCTATGAGGCGTGCATCCATGCCTCCGGTGCGCGCATTGCGACCATCGAGCAGCCGGCGGCGAACGGCTTTCGGCTGACCGCGGCAGCCTTGGAGGCCGCACTGACCGAGAACACCCGTGGCATCGCCCTGGCTACACCCTGCAACCCCACCGGCAACGTCTACAGCCGCGAGGAGCTGGAGGCGGTGGCGGAGGTCGCCCGGCGCCACGACCTCTGGGTGATCTCCGATGAGGTCTACGGCCAGATCACCTTCGACCGCCCGCACCTGAGCATCGCCGCGCTGGAGGGGATGGCCGAGCGTACTGTGGTGCTCAACAGCCTGTCGAAATCCCACGCGATGACGGGCTGGCGGGTTGGCTGGGTTGTCGCGCCACCCACCCTGATCGAGCATTTGGACAACCTCTTGCTGTGCATGCTCTACGGGTTGCCGGGCTTTATCCAGGAAGCGGCGTTGAAAGCGCTGGAGCTGGATGAGCCGGTAGTTTCGCAAGCGCGTGAGCTGTACCGGCGCCGGCGCGACTTGGTGGTCGCCGGGTTGAGCCAGGTGCGCGAGTTGGATTGCCGCACGCCGGAGGCCGGCATGTTCATGTTGGTGGACGTGCGGCGCACCGGCCTGTCGAGTATCGACTTCGCCTGGCAGCTGTTCCGTCAGACGGGCGTCTCGGTGCTCGATGCACAGGCCTTCGGTGCCAGCGCGCAGGGCTTCGTACGGTTGTCTTTCACGGTTGCCGATGAGGTGCTGAAAGACGCCTGCCAACGTATCGCCGGCTTCGTCGAGTCGCTGCGCGCGGGCCGTTAAGCGCTCCACTTAACAGTTGTCCAGTAGTCACCCAGGCGGCAACGCTCGGGTGAGCGGTAGCACTGCGCCTGGAGTTTGTCCTTTGCAAGCATTTCCAGGCGCGGATCAAGGATCGCCGGGCACGCGCCAGCCAAAAATGCGTAGCCGCTGCCCAACCCAATCAAACAGCCCCGAGCTGAAGATTGCATGAGAACCAGAGGTTTATAACGTGACCGATTCAGACAACTTCTATTCCACTCATTCTGCTGTCGACCAATATGCCGACCTGGTTCTCAGCAACGGGCGGTTTTACACGCTTGACCCGGCGCAGCCATGGGCCGAGGCGGTGGCCATTCGCGAGGGGCGCTTCATTGCCGTCGGTAGCTTGCAGTCGCTGCAATCGCTGATCGGCCCGAAAACCCTGCGGCATGATCTGGCCGGCGCATTTTGCATGCCCGGGCTACACGACATGCACACCCATCCCGACCTGGCGCTGGCGCCGCGTTACAGCGATGACCTGGATGTCGGTATCGAAGATCCGACCCCGGAGCAACTGGTCGAGGCGATCCACGCCTATGCCGACGCGCACCCCGGCGATGGCTGGATTTACGGTCAATATTGGGTGCGTTACACCTTCCGCGAAGCGGGCCTGACCCCGGGGCGCGAGTGGCTCGACAGCGTCATGCCGGATCGCCCGGTGGCGCTGCTCGACCGCATGTGGGGCACCATGATGGTCAACTCCAAGGCCCTGGAGCTGGCCGGTATCGACCGCAGCACCGCCGATCCGCGCAACGGCTACCTGGAGCGTGACGAGCTGAGCGGCGAACCCACTGGCCTGCTGATCGACGGCGCCTATGCGCTGATCCATGCGGCCATGCCGCCGACGCCGGTGACTGTGCTGCGGCGTGCTTACCGCGATGGCGTGCACTTTCAGAGCGCGCGCGGGGTGACCGCGACCAAGTATGTGCATGTCTGCGAGCGGCGCCTGGAGGCTTTGAAGGAGCTGGACGATTGCGGCGAACTGACGCTGCGGGTCGAGGCCGCCATCAGCTGGCAAGACGATATCTTCCCGGTGCGCCGCCGTTGGCAGCTGCTCGGCGGCGAGCGCCATTACTACCGCAGTGCCCGCTTGAATGCCAACGCGGTGAAGTTCCACTTCGACGGCACGGTGGAGCCGCGCTCGTCCTACCTGTTAACGCCCTGGCCAGAGGAGTCGAGCTGGCGCGGCAAGCTCAACCTGACCCCGGAGCACATCACCGACATGGTGGTGGACATGGACAGCCGAGGGCTGCGGGTGATCGCTCACTGCACCGGTGACGGGGCCTCGGATGTATTCCTCGATGCGGTCGCCGAGGCACGGCGGCGTAATGGCTTCAGCGGCATTCGGCACCAGTGCGCGCACAGCACCTTGCTGCATCCGGGTAATCTCAAACGCTTCCGCGAGCTGGAGGTGATTGCCGAGTTTTCTCCGGCGGCCTGGTACCCGACGCCGTTCGCCAGTGGCGCCCGTTCTGGCTATGGCCAGGAACGCCTGAAGCGCATTTACGACTTCAAGGGCGTGTTGGCGGCTGGCGGCATCGCGGTGATGGGCACCGACTGGCCGGTGGCCTCGATCGACCCTTGGCTGGCGCTGGAAACCATGGTCACCCGGCAGAACCCGTGGAACCAGGAGCCGAACTGCTTCGGCGAGCCGATCACCCTGGAACAGGCGCTGCAGGTTGCGACCCGCAACGGCGCCTACGCGATGGGCCTGGAGCAGCTCACCGGCAGTCTGGAAGTGGGCAAGTCGGCGGATCTGATCGTGCTCGACCGCGACCTGTTTGCCCAGGCGCCGCGCAACTACATCCACCGCACCCAGGTGC
>JBOICE010000559.1:0-4078 GCA_050739815.1 Pseudomonas sp.
CTGGCGATGAATCTGGATCGCCTGTACGCCTACATGTCTGCGCGTCTGTTAGAGGCCAATGTAAAGAATGATCCAGCCATTCTGGACGAAGTTGCAGGGCTGCTGCGCAATATCAAATCTGGCTGGGACGCGATTGCGCCTTGATAACAAGCCTCGGGGAGAAAGTTCATGAGTTCATCCGTACAGCTCCTTGAGGAGACGGGCAGCGCTTTACGCGCGGCCTTAGCTACGCAGGACTGGGCCGCCATTGGCGAACTCGATTTGCAGTGCCGCCACGCCATCGATGAAGCCATGGTTGAAGCCGTACGTGACGAAGACGTATTGCGAGCGCGCATGCAGGAGCTGCTTGATCTCTACCGTGAGCTGGTGACTGTCTGTCAGACCGAACAACAGCGCTTGGCTGGCGAGCTGATTCAGCTGAATCAGTCCCAGCAGGGTGCCAAGGTTTACCAGCTCTTTGGTTGAGCGGATGTTCAGCTTTTTTCCTGCGTTTTAGTAATGCCCGCACTTTTCTGGATTTTATCTGCCAGTTGGCCTGTGAATTACGACGCATCTCCTTGTTTTCCAAACAGCCGCTTAAGCTGCTCGTCGGGAAAGCAAAAAAATCACGCCATAAAATTGACTCTTGTTGCGCTTTTGACTTTACTAGTGGCCACTTGCCGCTGCTTTCCGTAAATTCTGGCGGCGACGCGGCCCCCCTCCCAGCCCACGAGCTAGAAAAAATAAGATGTGGCGTGAAACCAAAATTCTGCTGATTGATGACAATACTGAGCGCCGTCGTGATTTGACGGTCATTCTGAATTTTCTCGGGGAAGAGCATCTCGTCTGTAGCAGCCGTGACTGGCGCGAGTCTGTGAACCAGTTGGCCAGCAGTCGCGACGTGTTGAGCGTGCTGCTGGGCGAGGTCGAGTCGAAGGGTGGGGTGCTTGAACTCATCAAGCAACTGGCGACCTGGGACGAGTTGGTGCCGATACTGCTGATCGGCGAATCGGTGCCTGCCGATTGGTCGGAGGATATGCGTCGCCGAGTATTGACCAGCCTGGAAATGCCGCCGAGCTATAACAAGCTGCTCGATTCCTTGCACCGTGCCCAGGTCTACCGTGAAATGTATGACCAGGCCCGCGATCGCGGCCGTCAACGCGAGCCCAATCTGTTTCGCAGCCTGGTCGGCACTAGCCGTGCGATTCAACATGTTCGGCAGATGATGCAGCAGGTCGCCGACACCGAGGCCAGTGTATTGATCCTTGGCGAGTCGGGCACAGGCAAGGAAGTGGTCGCGCGTAACCTGCATTACCATTCCAAGCGCCGTGATGCGCCCTTCGTTCCGGTCAACTGCGGCGCGATTCCGGCCGAGCTGCTGGAAAGCGAACTGTTTGGCCATGAGAAGGGGGCTTTTACCGGCGCCATCACCAGCCGGGCCGGGCGTTTCGAGTTGGCCAATGGCGGCACACTGTTTCTCGACGAGATCGGCGATATGCCGTTACCCATGCAGGTCAAGCTGCTGCGGGTGTTGCAGGAACGTACCTTCGAACGGGTGGGTAGCAACAAGACGCAGAGCGCTGACGTGCGCATCATCGCGGCGACCCATAAGAATCTGGAGCAGATGATCGAGCAGGGCACTTTCCGCGAAGATCTCTACTACCGCTTGAACGTGTTCCCGATCGAGATGGCGCCACTGCGTGAGCGGGTGGAAGACATTCCGCTGCTGATGAACGAACTGATTTCACGCATGGAGTTCGAGAAGCGCGGCTCGATTCGCTTCAACTCCGCGGCGATCATGTCGCTCTGTCGGCACGACTGGGCAGGCAACGTACGCGAGCTGGCCAACCTGGTTGAGCGCATGGCGATCATGCATCCCTATGGGGTGATAGGTGTGCTGGAGCTGCCGAAGAAGTTCCGCCAGGTCGATGATGAGCATGATCAACAGGCCACTAGCTTGCGGGATGAACTGGAAGAGCGAATCGGCTTCAATTCCAGTGCGCCAGTGCTGGATTCGTCAGCGATGCTTCCCCCGGAAGGCTTGGACCTCAAAGATTACCTGGGTGGTCTTGAACAGGGGCTGATTCAGCAAGCGCTGGATGATGCCAGCGGGGTGGTGGCGCGCGCGGCCGAACGTCTACGCATTCGCCGGACCACTCTGGTCGAGAAAATGCGTAAGTACGGCATGAGCCGCCGTGATGATGAGGAACAGCCGGAGGATTGACGCGCCCTCCGGCGATTTTTCTTATCTGATTGAATAATAAGCCTATTTTTTTAGGCACGGGTATTGCTAGTTCTCTCTCGACTGACCGTCTTATGACGGCTCGCCGAGCGAGAGAGGACCATGAACCCAACCGCACTCCAATCCAAAACCGCTGAACCGGACAGTGCCGCTCCCCTTGAGCAGGCCAGTCGTGCCGGTCTTGAACAGGCGTTTGCCCTGTTCAACCAGATGTCGACTCAGCTCAGCGACTCCTACAATTTGTTGGAAGCGCGGGTCACCGAGTTGAAAGGCCAACTGGCGTTGGTCAGTGCTCAGCGTATGCAGGAGTTGGCGGAAAAGGAGCGTCTGGCCCACCGACTGCAAAGCCTGCTCGATCTGCTGCCTGGCGGTGTGATAGTGATCGACGGCCAAGGTGTCGTGCGTGAAGCCAATCCGGTGGCGCGCAATCTGCTCGGTCAGCCACTGGTTGGCATGCTCTGGCGCCAAGTCATCGCCCGTAACTTCGCCCCGCGTGAAGATGATGGCCACGAGATCTCGCTTAAAGATGGCCGTCGCCTGGCAATTGCCACTCGCTCGCTGTCTGCTGAGCCGGGGCAACTGGTTCTGCTTACCGACCTGACAGAAACCCGACGCTTGCAGGATCAGCTCTCGCGTCATGAGCGCCTGTCCGCCCTTGGGCGCATGGTCGCCTCCCTGGCGCATCAGATTCGCACTCCGCTTTCCGCCGCTTTGCTCTATGCCAGCCATTTGACCGAGCAAGTGCTGCCGGTCGAACAGCAGCAACGCTTTGCCGGGCGCCTGAAAGAACGCCTGCATGAGTTGGAGCACCAGGTGCGCGACATGTTGGTGTTTGCCCGTGGCGATCTGCCGTTGCCGGATCGTCTTGCGCCCAAGGCGTTGTTTGACGCACTGCGCTCTGCCGCGGAGTCGCATGTCCGGGATATGGAAGTGCGCTGGCAGTGCGATAGCCATGCCGGGGAACTGCTGTGTAACCGCGACACCTTGGTGGGCAGCGTACTCAATCTGGTCGAGAACGCCATTCAGGCCGCCGGCCGCGAGGCGCGCTTAAAGATTCATGTGTATGCGCGCGGCACGACCCTGCGGCTGTGCATCAGCGATAACGGGCCAGGTATCGATGCCGAGACCCTGGCGCGCTTGGGCGAACCTTTCTTTACCACCAAGACCACTGGGACCGGCCTCGGCCTGGCAGTGGTCAAGGCGGTGGCACGTGCGCATCAAGGTGAGCTGCAATTGCGCTCGCGTCCTGGGCGCGGCACGTGCGCCATTTTAGTGTTGCCGCTGATCTCTGCGGCACCAGCGGTTATTCAGGAGTAAGTGTCTATGGCTGGCAAAGTTCTGTTGGTCGAAGATGACCGTGCACTACGCGAGGCCTTGGCCGATACCCTGCAGATCGGTGGGCATGACTACCTGGCTGTGGAGTGTGCCGAAGCGGCGCTCGCGGCGCTCGGTGGCGAGGCATTCAGTCTGGTGATCAGCGACGTCAATATGCCCGGCATGGATGGTCATCAGTTGCTGACGCTGATTCGCAGCCGTCACCCGCAACTGCCAGTGCTGCTGATGACGGCCTATGGTGCGGTCGAACGCGCAGTCGATGCCATGCGTCAGGGCGCGGCCGATTACCTGGTTAAACCCTTTGAGCCGAAGGTGTTGCTTGAACTGGTGGCGCGCCACGCCCTCGGTCGCCTGAGTTCGGCGGAGAGTAACGGCCCGGTGGCATTGGAGCCAGCCAGCCGGCAGCTGCTTGAGTTGGCCTCGCGCGTGGCCAAGAGTGATTCCACGGTGCTGATTTCCGGTGAGTCCGGTACGGGTAAAGAGGTGCTCGCGCGCTATATCCATCAGCAGTCGCCGCGGGCG
>JBOICE010000560.1:0-4955 GCA_050739815.1 Pseudomonas sp.
GCACGGGAGTGACCGGGTGGACCCAGTTCGGCGCGTTTGCGGGCGCTGTCCAGAACAGTTACTCCTTCAACCTGAGTAGCTCGAACGAGGATCAGACCGGGCTCTCGCACTTCCGCAACCGACACTACAGCGCCGAACACGGTCGCTTCCTGCAGGAAGATCCCATCGGCTTCGCTGGCGGACTCAACCTGTACGCGTACGCGGGGAATGATCCGGCTTCCTACACGGATCCGTTTGGCTTAAACCCCTGTTTCACGCATCCATCGCCAAAATGTATCCATGATTCAATGGTAGCCGCGGTGGAGGCTCTTGCGCAGGGAGTGAACCTTGTTGGCCGCGTACTGCGTGAGGCAGCCTTAAGCCTTATTCCCGTTGAGAAGTTTGCTGTTGCAGGGCTTGGTTTGGCACGCAGCGCTGTGGCCGGAACGCGCTTGAATGCGGCTCTGCGGTTTGAGGAGGCTACCTCCGTTTTCGCCAGAGGCGGCGGACTTCATCCTGACGTCGTTCGCAATGCGACACGGATAATCGAGGGGACGGATCTTAGGAACCCCGCGGTCATAGCCGAGCTGTCGCGTGGTGGTACCAACATCGCCGATTGGGGTAAATATACAACCCAGACGTTCAAGAGTCCCGCCGGTGACTTTCAAGTACACTTTTACTACAATCGTGCCACCGGCGCGTTGAACACCGCAATCGACTACAAGGTGGTACTCAACAGATGAAAGTCGAGTGCATCCAGCTAATAAGCGCAACGACGGGTGAGCGCGCGATCACGGGCCCCTGGCTGACAGTGGGGCGGACGTACACCGTGTTGGCAATACAAGTCGGACCCGGTCGAGAGATCACGCTACGCATCGTTAGCGATGATGGCCATACGCCTGGCCTGTACGCGTCGACGCAGTTCGAGACTGTCGATGACAGAATTCCTCCGGAGTGGGTCGCGCAGATTGACGACACCGGAGCTCTACGTCTAGCGCCTCGCGCTTGGTTGCGGCCTGGTTTTTGGGAAGATTTTTTTGATGGTAGTGAGTCAGCCGCACAGGATTTCAATTTGAACCGCCGCTTAATCGAGTCTGCGGATTAGACGAGGCCACGAAGCCCGGCCTCTATTTTTGCGAGTGGTGCTCTGCGGACGTCACGGACCGTTGCTGCCCAGCTAGCCCGTGGTGGCTCACGGGATTTCATCCCCTCATTGGGCATCCTTGAGGCAGTACTCGGAGGGACTCGAGTCGCGGATCCACGGGGAATTCCCGGCCACTACCTCTACAAGATCGGAGCCTCCTACGGGAAACGATCGGGCACGCTTGAGGTACTGGTCGATGAGGCCAGCGCTCAGATTCGTCACATTCTCTATCGGAGCCAAGACCCATGAATGATGCCCACTCTCAACTGAGCTCTGTGATTCGAGCTTTCCTGGAGGGAGAGTTGAACGAGAAGGACTTCTCCGAACGTTTCGAGCGCCTGTATAACCTCGAGGTGGATCGCACGACACTGAGCCCAGAAGTAGCGAATCTATTCGAAGATCTATTCAATGAGGTCGTTCTCTACTCACCATTCGAGGAAGACCGCAAAAAGTACGCGGGCTATCGAGATGAGCGCGCGATACGCAAGGCTGCGCTTCGAGCTTGGACGCGTCTCAAACAACCTGGGACGTAAAATATTGCGCGCCGAGTTCCATCGATCTCGCGAAGTTTCGTGATTGTCACTCGCGATGCCCGGTCGAAGTTTGGCCGGGCTTCGCCGTATCAGGCGCGATCGAGAATTAGAGATTCCTGCCTCACTTTTCATGGTTAGCGAGTTGCGGAAAACTCGATGACTTCGCGCTGATCGGAGCGCGCCCGAAGTCCAAGAAACACTGGTTGACGGGTGGTGACATGTTTGCAGCTTGGTCGTGGCTCGGCTCAAGGATGCCAAGCCGCAATCAAGAGCAGCTACCGCTACAATACCGAGGGCCAGGCCGACAGCGTAACGGAGCACAACGTGCGTGTCGTGAGCACAGCAAGTGGTCCGGTCACGACCCAGAATCTGACCACGAGGCTGCCGTATCATCCGACGCTCCGCAACCTCGAGCGGACCACACACACCGATGAGGTTGGCGGGGCCCACACGTACAAATACGACGGCTCGGGGAACCTCACCGAGACCAACGATCCCGGGATCAGTTCAACCTTCACCATGCGGCCGGGCAGCAACCAGCTGCAAACTCGCACGCGCGGAATGCAGACCTTCGCGGACTCCTTCGACTTGAATGGCAACCTGGCCCTCGAGATCAACGGCCTGCGTTACTACCATGATCCGTTGAACCGGCTGGTGAAGACGCAACTGCCAACGGCCACGCCGCTCTTTCACTACGACGGCGTGGGGCGCACGGTGAAGCGGCCCATTCCCAATTTCGGCACGGCCTGGCAGATGTATGACGGCGCCAAACGTGACCCTGCACAACAACATCGAGTTCGTGCACGGGCCCTACTTCGTGACGCTGGGCAATTGACTCGTCGACTTCCAGGCGTCGAATGGCACGGATTGCATCGGCGACATCGGTTGGACACAGAATGGTGCGTTTGCGGGCGCCATCCAGAGCAGCTACTCCTACAACCTGAGCAGTTCGAGCGAGCAGGAAACCAAGACCTCGCACTTCCGCAACCGGCACTACAGCGCGGAACACGGTCGCTTCCTGCAGGAAGACCCGATCGGGTTTGCAGGCGGACTCAACCTGTACGCGTACGCGGGGAATGATCCGGCCACGTATACTGATTCGTTCGGCCTTACCGCCGAATCGGATTGTACTCGTTTCCCTCGATTGTGCGTTGCGCTCATGGAGCTCTTCGCCGATTCTCGTTTGTACGCACACCAGATTAAAGAAACGATACCTACGAACGAAGTGCGGGTAACAACTCGAAGCGGGCCGCCACCGTTGATCGGACCCTCCAGTTGGCAAAGGACGCAGGCACCCGGGGCGTCGCGAGCACGACGAGCGAGCAAGCGCCGCGAGTGCCACGAGGCACCGTTAGACACGTCAGGCCACCCTCCGGCAGATCGAGCATTCGAGGAAGCCAAGTGCAAAGCACAACACGGCAGCTCACGAGAGGCCGAGGTTTCATTCTGCCTGGTATGCTGACGGGCGTACTACTCATTCCAGAAGCGGACGTGATGAGGCTGTTGGGGATTCCAGGGACGCCGTACAACTAATTGTGATGCCAGGTGTCGATTCTTGATGTAGCGCGTTCGACGTTGTTCCAGATGAGCCGCAGACGCGTTGCAAACAGGACCGCGTCTGCGGTCTGGCCTGAACGAATCGAGGTCGACATTACCCGAGAGCGGCGTGGCTGTGTAGTGCGGGCTACCTACCATTTTCGAGCGAAAGGGCCGACTCGAGGGCAGCATATTGCCTTTGATCTGACTGAGAGCCCTCTACAACTTCTGCAGTGCGACGTTGGGCACGGTCTTGAGCGGAATGCGAAGGTAGGACGGTCAGTTGTTTGGCTTACAATCGCCTGTGACCTCGAAGGAGACGATGCTAAGGCCGTATTAACCTTGCTGTGGCGCTGGTCGGATACTCGGGCACCATCTGGACTCGATTTCTTATTGTTACCGGACTTCCTGCCGAGCCTGCTGCAGCCCTCTACAGGCGGGCCACTCACACAGCCGACCCTTATCGTATCGGGTTGCAGCAACGATGTCGCTCACATCGTTGGCGGTGTCAGTGCTTTGGGTTCACGCACTGGTGATCTGGCCGCACCGCTTCAGCTCATCATTGCTCGAGCCGGTGCTGTGGCTGAAACGCGTGGCAACCATCCCGCAATCTCGTTAAGCGGTGGATTCACATCCGGGCTGTCCGAGGGTGAACGCCAGCGGGTTTACAGCCTCCTGACGAGATTGTTTCGATTCCTCGAATCCCACCTCGAGTGCGAGACATCATGCCACCTTTGTGTGATGACGCCCGCAGAACTGGCCGGAATTCGCTTTCAGCCTGGTGGTATATGTCTAGTTGCCACACCGGACGCGTTTGGTATTCGACACGCTGAAGGCACGCCGGCGGATTTTGCTCTGGCTGCTGGTGTGGCGGCGGTCTGGTGGTCTGGTGCATGCCGGTTTCATGGACGCGGCGCGGGGGAACTCCAGTTGGCCATTCAAAGCCTAATGGGGTTCGCGTGGCTGGATCACATCGGAGCAGCAATTGAGCGTGACCGTGTGGCTACTCAGATCGCCGAGATGGGCCGCACCAATATTCCGGGATTGGTTATTAGGCCTCCAGGGCTATGTCCGTCCTCGGCTTCGCGCTCGGTTGACTAAGCTGTTGATTGCTGGAATCAATGCACGCACGCGCCGCGCCCAGCTAAGGGACTTTATCGCCGGACATTGGGCCAAACGCGTGAGTGTCACGGACGCTCTCGACACCCTTGCAGGCTGACTGCTGCCTGGCAAGGTCCACGGCCAGAGTGGCTGCATCAAAGCTGGAGTGCGTGGGCCACCACCAAACTTCCGACCAACTTCTGCGCACCGAGTATGGCGCGCGCTGATCGTGTCACACAAGCCGAAGTCGTCGAGCCCAATTCGCCTCGTTCTTGAGTTCGCTGGCCGGCGCATACGGTATCGACGCGATCAGTGGGACCGTGGGCCGACGCGACAGTGTGGCCTATCCCAATGGAACGGTAGCCAAGTACCGGTTCGACCAGGATGGCCGCTTCCGCGACCTGGACGTGATCCGCTCGGGTAGCACGCAGCTCTCGCTGCGCTACTCGAACTACGACGCGCTGCACAACAACATCGAGTTCGTACACGGGCCCGGTACCGATGACCCGCTGGTCGCCCTCGCGCCGCCCGGCCAAGCCATCTGCGCGACGAGCGCCGCGTACTTTGTGACCGGCTCATTGACTTCCAGGCCGGGAATGGCACGGACTGCATCGGGGACATCGGTTGGACACAGAATGGTGCGTTTGCGGGCGCCATCCAGA
>JBOICE010000561.1:0-3444 GCA_050739815.1 Pseudomonas sp.
CGGCGATATTGGTCGCCAGCACCACCTTGTGCATGCCCGGCGGCGCAGGCTCGATGGCGGCGCGCTGGGCGCTCAAGTCCAGCTCGCCATGCAGCGGGCAAAGCAGAATCTCGCTACGTCCCCGCAAGGCGTCTGCAAGCTGCTCGTTGACCCGACGGATTTCGGCCTGGCCGGGGAGGAACACCAGCACGCTGCCCGGCTCATCGGCCAACGCCTGCAATACCGTCTGCACCACTCGCGGCTCAAGCCCGTCTTTCTCATACGAGCCGCCTGGCTGAAACGGCCGCCCCCAGTGCGTTGCGACCGCGAACATACGCCCCTCGCTGCGCACCACCGGGGCGTTATCCAGTAACGCCGAGAGCCGCTCCCCCTCGAGGGTGGCGGACATCAACAGGACTTTCAGCGGCGGCTGGTCGCGCCCCGCTTCGTCACGGAAAATCGCCCGCCCATTCAGGCACAGCGCCAGGGCCAGGTCGGCGTCCAGGCTGCGCTCGTGGAATTCGTCGAAGATCACCAGGCCGACGCCGTCCAGCGCCGGGTCGTCCTGCAAGCGGCGGGCGAGAATGCCTTCGGTCACCACCTCGATACGGGTCGTTGGGCCGACGTTGCTCTCCAGACGGATGCGATAGCCGACCGTAGCCCCGACCGTCTCCCCCAGTTCACTGGCCAGCCGCTCTGCCGCCGCCCGCGCCGCCAGTCGCCGTGGCTCGAGCATCAGGATCGATTGCCCGGCCAGCCAGGGCTCGTCGAGCAAAGCCAACGGCACGCGAGTAGTTTTACCGGCGCCGGGAGGCGCTTCCAGCACGGCCTCATGGCGCTCGGCGAGAGCCGCGCGCAAGGCCGGCAATACCGCGTCGATAGGTAACGGGGTCATGGGCATTCCAGAGCAGGTATCCAGGGTAAAAAGTGGCGATTATAGCGGCGAACGGCCAGCCGCTTGCCGTGGTCTTAGCAACGCCCGGCTAGCTCGCAGCGGTGCGGCATTGCCACGGGCGGCTTGATATAGTTATGCCACTACTTTTCTGGAGGTGCTTATGCACATGCGGTCTCGTGTCATCGGCGGTGTTCTGGCCGTCACCCTGCTTACTCAACTAAGCGCTTGCGGCACACTGTTCTTTCCCGATCGCCGTGGGCAGATCGAAGGCAAGATCGACCCGGTGGTCGCTGGCCTGAACGCCATTGGCATCTTGTTCTATGTGTTGCCTGGCCTGATCGCCTTTGGCATCGACTTCGCTACCGGGGCGATCTATCTGCCGGAAGGCCAGAGCGCACAGGTCGACCCACAACGGTTACAAGAAACCATCGGCGCCGACGGCAAGGTCGACAATACCCGACTCAAGGCGTTGATCGAGCGTGAAACCGGCCACAGCCTGCCGCTCGACGATCCGCGCTTGGTCCAGCATAAAGGCAGCATCGAACAACTGGCAGCCTACGGTCTGCACCCTTCGGCTTGAGCAACCCGCAGCCTCGCTCGTGCCGATCGAAGGTGCCGCAGCGCACTATGGCGCCCACCGGTTAGCGGTGGGTAAATCAGGATTTCGCCCTGCAGGAGCACAGCCCATGCCGAACCCTGTAACTTCCCCGCCGGCACGCTTACTCGCCAGCCAACTGGAACGTTTCCTGGCTTACCACGGCTGGGCCTACAACCGTTTATTGGCTGGCCTCGAAGCCTTGGACGAGGACAGCTACCGCGCGCAGTGCGGGCTGTTTTTCGGCAGTGTGCACGGCACCCTCAATCATCTGGCGGTGGCCGATCGCATCTGGCTGGCGCGCGTGCGCCATGAACCGCCCCCGTTCACCCGCCTGGATGTAGAAGCCGTCAGCGAACGTAGTGCCTTAGCCGGCTTTCTCGCCGATGGCGTGCACGCCTGGCGCGTCTTGCTCAGCGCACAGGATGACCGGAGCCTGGGCCTGCCGCTGGCCTATCGGAACATGCGTGGCGAGCCGCTACTGAAACCACTGGCGGATATCGTCTTGCACCTGGTCAACCATGGTACCCATCATCGTGGCCAGATCAGCGCGGCACTGACGGCTCTCGGGCAACCGACACCGCAGCTGGACTACCTCTACTTCCTGCCGGAGCCGCTATGAGCCGCCGCACCGGACCCGAGCGCCTGTTGCGCCAGGCAACCCTGGCCTCCTTGTCGGTGGCGAGTATTCTCATCGTGGCGAAGGGCGTGGCCTGGTGGTTGAGCGGCTCGGTCAGCCTGTTGGCCGGCCTGACCGACTCCTTGCTGGATGGTGCCGCCTCTCTACTCAACCTGCTGGCCGTGCATTACGCGCTACGCCCGGCAGACGAAGACCACCGCTATGGTCACGGCAAGGCCGAAGCCTTGTCGGGCATGGCGCAGGCGTTGTTTATCGCGGTCAGTGCCGTGCTCGTCGCGATTCAGGCGATCGAGCATTTGCAGCACCCGCAGCCCCTCGGCGCGCCAGGCCTGGGTATCGCCGTGATGTTGCTCTCGTTGGGGCTGACGATCGTCCTCTTGCTGTTCCAGCAGCACGTGATCCGAGTGACCGGCTCCACCGCGATTCGCGCCGATTCCCTGCATTACCGTTCGGACTTGCTGCTCAACGGCAGCATTCTGCTAGCGCTGGTGCTCGCCTACTTTGGCTGGGAACAGCTGGATGGCCTGTTCGGCCTGGGCATCGCCGTCTACATCCTGTGGAGCGCGGTGCGGATCGCCCGCGAGGCGATTGCGGTGCTGATGGATGAGGAGCTGCCAGTCGATGTCAGCTCGCACATGCTCGAACTCGCCTGCGGCGTGCCCGGCGTGCTCGGCGCGCATGATCTGCGCACGCGGATCTCCGGTACTCACTGGTTCGTGCAGCTGCACCTGGAACTGCCGGGCGCGCTAACCCTGACGGTCGCCCACGATCTGTGCGAGCAGGTCGATCAGGCCATCCGTGCCGAGTACCCGCGCGCCGAGGTGCTGGTTCACGCCGACCCGCAGGACGTACTTACGCAGCGGGCCGAGGCTGCACCAGCACCGCGCCAGGCTTGACGCCCCCGGCCAGTACCCGCCAAATCGCGGCGCAAGCGCAGCAACCCGCGCATGACTCGCAGACACCAAAAAGGGAGGTCAAATGACCTCCCTTAGGGAATCTGTCCGCTGCTGGCAATTGTGTCGCCGCATTTCTCGCCCGCCTGGTTGGGCAGTGCGGACCCGGTGGCCGTGGCGACCCGGTGGGATCGGCGGCTTCGGCGCACCTGATTGGGCGGGCCGGATGGACTCTAAGGTCCGGGTCATTCAACTGAGGTAAAGCTTAGGCCTATTGGCGCAGCAGCGGATTGCGAAGATTGCTCGACACACACAATCTTGCGCAATCTTTCACTGCCAAAGCACTATATGCCGCAATCAACAGCAGAAGAGCAGGCGCCATGAACAAACTTGATCGTTACGACCTCAACATCCTGGCTGAACTGCAGCGCGACGCGCGCAT
>JBOICE010000562.1:0-6046 GCA_050739815.1 Pseudomonas sp.
GTCGCCGCGGCGGCGATGGTCGGGCTGAGGTTCTCGCGGATGCCGCTGAACATCTGCCGTGGCAAGGTGGCTTGCTCGGGGCCCGCGAGAAACAGCGTCACCACCACCTCATCGAATGAGGTGGCGAAGGCGAACAGCGCCCCGGAGATTACCCCGGGGGCGATCAATGGCAAGGTCACCCGGAAGAACGCCGTCAGCGGCGAGGCACCGAGGCTGGCCGCCGCGCGCACCAGGTTGTAGTTGAAGCCCTGCAAGGTGGCCGACACGGTGATGATCACGAACGGCACGCCGAGCACGGCATGCACCAGAATCAGCGATGTATAGCTGTTGCCCAACCCCAGCGGCGCGAAGAACAGATAGCTGGCCACCCCGACGATCACCACCGGCACCACCATCGGCGAAATCACCAGGCTCATCACCAGCGCCTTGCCGCGGAAATCGCCGCGAGTCAGGCCGATCGCAGCCAGGGTGCCGAAGACCATTGCCAGCACGGTCGCGGCCGGAGCGACGATCATGCTGTTCTTCAACGAGCGCATCCATTCGGCCGAGGCGAAAAAGTCCTGATACCAGTGCAGCGAAAAGCCCTGCAGCGGATAGACCAGGAAACTGCCGGAGTTGAACGACAACGGCACTATCACCAAGACCGGCAAGATCAGGAACAACAACACCAAGCCACAGAGGATGCGCAGCGTGTAGAACCAGACGCGCTCGATGGGTGACATGTAAGGACTGAGCATTTCGACTTCTCCTTGAACAGACGGCTTAGCTCAGGCGCAGGCGGCTCGCGCCCACCAGCCAGCTGTAAACCACGTAGAGCACCAGGGTGGCGAATAGCAGCAGGCCACCGAGGGCCGTGGCCATGCCCCAGTTGATGCTGGTGTTGGTGTAGAACGCGACGAAGTAGCTGACCATCTGGTCGGTCGGGCTGCCGAGCAGCGCCGGGGTGATGTAGTAACCAATCGCCAGGATGAACACCAACAGGCAGCCGGCGCCGACACCCGCCAAGGTCTGCGGGAAGTACACCCGCCAGAAGCTGGCGAACGGGTGGCAACCGAGGGAAATCGCCGCACGCATGTAAGTCGGCGAGATACCCTTCATCACGCTGTAGATCGGCAGGATCATGAACGGCAGCATGATGTGCACCATCGAGATGTACACCCCGGTACGGTTGAACACCAGCTCCAGCGGTTTATCGATCACCCCTAGGCTCATCAGTGCGCCGTTGATCAAACCGCCCGACTGCAAGAGCACGATCCAGGCCGCTACCCGCACCAGAATCGAGGTCCAGAACGGCAGCAGCACCAGAATCATCAACAGGTTGCTCTGGCGTGACGGCAGATTGGCCAGCAGATAGGCCAGCGGATAGGCCAGCACCAGGCAGATGGCAGTGATCACCAGGCCCATCCAGAAGGTGCGGGCGAAAATATCCAGGTAAATCGCCTGGTCCGGCGTGGCCGGCGCCAGTTCGCCGAGGTCGTCGATGCGATGGTCGACTGCCGCCAGCAGGTAAAACGGCGTGACGCCGCTGGCGTTGCGGCGGATCGCCTGCCAATAGGCCGGGTCACCCCAACGCTCATCGAGGGCTTCCAGCGCCTCTTTATAAGACGCCGGCTCGGTCTTGAACGGCAACGCCCGTGCGGTTTTCGCCATCAGGCTGCGATAACCGGCCAATTCCATATTCAGGCGCTTGGACAGATCGCCCAGGGTCTGATTCTTGCGCGCCTCGGCCAAGTCCAGGCTCAGCGCCTTATAGGCAGGCTCGCCAGGTAACGCCTTGCCATCCCAGCTGGCGACCGCCTCGAGGGTGCGCGGCAGGGTGTTGACCACTTCGCTGTTACCGACGCTCTTGTAGAGCAGCGCGACAATCGGCACCAGAAAGATCAGCAGCAGAAACAGCACCAGCGGCAGAATCAACGCCTGGGCCTTCAAGCGGTTCAGCCGCTCGGCACGCGCCAGACGTTGTTTCAGGGTGGGGCCGGCGACCTCGGTCAAGGGCACTGCGATGGCCATAGCGAACTCCGGAAAACGGGTGGCCTGAGCCACCAGAAATAAAACGTGGAAACCCGGACAGGCCCCTCGAACCCAGCTGTGCCGGCCGACGAGGCTACCGTTCAATCCTCAAGCCCGCTGTAGCCGGGCCACTACCTGCATGGCTCGAATCGTCGCACCGCATTGGCGCGGCCCAGGCTTATCGAGCCGCCTGGACTCCCGCCTGGGCGGGAGTGACGGGTATTTCGGTCGGTCGCGTAGCCGGCATGACCTCCGGCTACGCTGCCAGCCTTACTTAGCAGCCCAGGAGTTGAAGCGTTGCTCCAGTTGCTCGCCGTAGTCGGCCCAGAAGGTGACGTTCATGGCCACTTGGTTCTCGATGTTTTCCGGGGTGGTCGGCATGTCTTTCAACAGCGATTTATCCAGCAACGGCACGGCTTGCTTGTTCGCAGGGCCGTAGGCGATGTTTTCCGAGTAGATCTTCTGTTGCTCAGGCTTGACCGAGAAGGCGATGAATTTCTGCGCTTCGTCGGCATTCTTCGCACCTTTCGGGATAGCCCAGGCGTCGAAGTCATAGATGCCGCCGTTCCACACCACCTTCAAGTTGCTTTCTTTCTGTACGGCAGCGATGCGGCCGTTGTAGGCCGAGCTCATCACCACGTCGCCGGAAGCTAGGTACTGCGGCGGTTGAGCGCCGGCTTCCCACCACTGAATGCTCGGTTTCAGTTGATCGAGTTTCTTGAACGCGCGATCGACGCCCTCTTTGGTCGCCAGCACGGTGTAGACGTCCTTCGGCGCCACGCCATCGGCCATCAAGGCGAATTCCAGGGTGTACTTGGCGCCTTTACGCAGGCCACGCTTGCCAGGGAATTTCTCGGTATCCCAGAAATCCGCCCAACTGGTCGGCGCGCTTTTCAGCTTGTCGGCGTTGTAAGCGAGCACCGTCGACCACACGAAGAAGCCTACGCCACACGGCTGGATAGCACCCGGCACGAAGTCTGCGGAATTACCGAACTGGGCGGGATCGAGCTCTTCGAACAGGCCCTCGTCACAACCACGGGCCAGTTCCGGGGACTCCACTTCGACCAGATTCCAGGACACGCTCTTGGTGTCGACCATGGCTTTCACCTTGGCCATCTCACCGTTGTACTCACCGGCGATGATTTTGCCGTGACCGGCCTGTTCCCAGGGTGAGTAGAAGGCTTTGACCTGGGCATTTTTATTCGCCCCGCCAAAGGACACCACGGTCAGGTCGGCCGCCATGGCCTGAGCGGCGCAAGCCAGCCCGAGCGCCAGAGCGGTGAATTTGAGAGATTTATTCATTGTTGTTTTCTCCACAGTTCAGGTTGGTAACGAAAGCAGGGTTGGTAAAGCGCGGATTCGATCAGTGAGCGTCCAATAACGGGTCGAGCGCGCGAACGTGCTCTACGTGCCAGCCGAGCGGTACCACGTCGCCCACCGCGAGGGCCGAATCCAGCTCGGCAATCGGTTGTTTGACGAAGAAGTCGGCCTTGCCACACACCTCCAGACGCACGCGCACGTGGTCGCCCAGGTAGATGAACTCCTCCACGCGACCGGAGAAGCGATTGCTGCATGCCTCGCTGGAACCGTTCAACAGCACCCGCTCCGGGCGGATCGACAGGGTTACCGGGTCGCCGGTCTGACCGACGTTGACGGCCAGTGCCTCGACCTTCTCGCCGCGCGCCAACTCGACCACGCAGCGATCACCCGTGCGACTGAACAGACGTCCATTGATACGGTTGTTCTCGCCGATGAAGTTGGCGACGAAGGTGTTCTTGGGCTCTTCATACAAGGTGCGCGGGGCGGCGATTTGCTGAATCTCGCCCTGATGGAACACCGCCACGCGATCGGACATGGTCAAGGCTTCGCCCTGGTCGTGGGTGACGTAAACCACCGTCACGCCGAGGCGCTTGTGCAGGTGTTTGATCTCCATCTGCATGTGCTCGCGCAGCTGTTTATCCAGCGCACCGAGCGGCTCATCCATCAGCACCAACTGCGGCTCGAACACCAGCGCACGGGCCAGCGCCACGCGTTGCTGCTGGCCGCCGGAGAGCTGGCCGGGATAGCGGTTGCGGAAGCTGTCGAGCTGCACCATCGACAGCGCGCGCTTGACCCGCTCGCTGGTGTCGGTCTTGCTCAGGCCGCGAACCGACAACGGGAACGCCAGGTTCTCCGCCACGGTCATGTGCGGGAACAAGGCATAGTTTTGAAAGACCATGCCGATGTCGCGTTTGTGCGGTGGGACGTTGTTGATCGAGCGCCCGCCGAGAAGAATTTCCCCGGCGGTGGGCGTCTCGAAGCCGGCCAACATCATCAGGCTGGTGGTCTTGCCGGAACCGGACGGCCCGAGCAGGGTGAGGAATTCGCCTTTGCGAATATCCAGGTTGAGGTCTTTGACGATGAGGTTCTCGCCGTCGTAGCTCTTCTGTACGCCACGGAAGCTGACCAGCCCATCGTTCGCTTGCGTCTCGACCATAACCACACCTTTGATTTTTTTGTATGTCGTGCCTAAAGACTAGAGAAGCCTGCAAGCAGCGCAAATCGGGGGGTATGAGAGATTGCTATAAGAACAGCGGCCGACTGCCTGTAGGGATTGCCCTACACGGACGGCGCAAATCGGTATGGACCGCTTGGTCGCCCTACAGCCCGCGGCTCAGAGCGCTCAACGACAGAGTCGCAAACAGCTATGCCGGCCCCGGGCTCCGGGTAACTTGCCGCAATTGGGGTCGTGCTTTGTCGCTGCGAGGTACTGCGCAAAATCCTCGGAAGAGCGCAGAGAGGGTCTCTACGGAGCTACTCCTCAGACCAACTTGTGCTCCAGCGCATAGCGCACCAGATCCGCCACCGAGCTCGCATTCAACTTCTGCATCAACCGCGCCTTGTGGGTGCTGATGGTCTTGTTGCTGAGCGCCAATTGCTGGGCGATATCGTTGACGTTGGCACCCTGCACCAGGCGCTCGAACACCGAGAACTCACGCTCGGAAAGGCGCGCGTGCAATGGCCGCGAATCGGTCAGGCCGACTTCGAAGACCATGCGGTCGGCCAGCTCCGGGTCGATGTAGCGCCCCCCGGCGGCCACCTTGCGAATCGCCGTCAGCAGCAGCGCCGGGTCACTGTCCTTGGTTGCGTAACCCGCCGCACCGACCTTCAAGGCCCGCGCGGCCATCTGCGCCTCATCGTGCATCGACAACACCAGAATCGCCGGCGCATGCTGCAACGCCCGAATCCGTGGAATCGCCTCCAGGCCATTGACGCCTGGCATGGAGATATCCAGCAGCACCACCTCGCACTCGACCTGCCGCAAGATTTCCAGCAATTGCTCGCCATTGCTGGCCTCACCGACCACGCTGAGGTCTTTGGCCAGGCCGATCAGTTGTTTGATGCCCTCACGGACAATGGTGTGATCTTCGGCAACCAGTACACGAATCACTAAGGTGTCTCCTTAAGCTGAGGTCGGTTAATCCAAGGGGATGCGCACGCTCAAGGTAGTGCCTTCGCCGAGCTGGCTAGCGAGGCTCAGGCTGCCTCCGAGCATCAACACCCGCTCACGCATGCCGACCAGCCCGAAGGAGTTGGAACGACCCGGCGCGACGACGAAACCGCAACCATCATCGCTGACCGTCAGGCACAAGGCGTCATCTTCCAGCACCAGGCGCAGTTCGACAGTATGCGCCTGGGCGTGCCGCATGACGTTGGTCAGTGCCTCCTGAAGGATACGAAACAGGCCGACGGCCTTGGCATCCGCCAGGGTCGGCAAGTGCTCCGGCACCTGCACCAGGCAGGGGATCTGCGTGCGCGCCTCGAAGCGCTGGGCCTGCCATTCGATCGCCGAGCCGATGCCGGCATCGAGAATCGGCGGGCGCAGGGCGGTCGCGACATCGCGCACCAGCTGGAACAGGTTGGCGATCAGGCGTTTCATGCTGTTCAGGCGCTCCTGCAAGCCCGGATCCAGCTCGGCATAGGCCAGCTCGCACATCGAGGTTTCCAGCTTCAGCACGGTCAAGACCTGGCCCAGCTCGTCATGCACCTCACGGGC
>JBOICE010000563.1:0-19556 GCA_050739815.1 Pseudomonas sp.
GGGCGGCAATCTCACCGACCGCCAGTGGTGTGCCGCGCAGCAGTTCCAGGCCTTGTTGCAGACGGCGGCTGCGTACGTAGTCCATCGGTGTTCGCCCGGTTTCACTCAAAAAACGTGCGTGGAAGCGTGCGCTGGAGAGGCCGGTCAATTGAGCCAGGTCGGCGACTTGCAGCGGGTACGCAACGTGTTGATCGATATAGGTATCCAGCGCGCCAAGCGGCAGGCGCGGGCTTTCGCTGGCACTCTGGCGGTCGGTCGCGAAGCTGGCCAATAGCAGCGCTGCGCCTTGCTGGGCGATCACCGGGTCATTGATCGGGCTGGCAGCCAGCCAGTGGACCAACTGGTTTTGCGCCGGGCTGAGGGTCAGGGCGACGGGCTTTTCCAGCAGACGGCGGCTGCTGTCCGCATGCGGACCGAGGGTCTGCTGCAGCCACTCGGTGGGCGGCACATCGAGCACCAGGCACTGGCTACCGCTGGGGCTGCCGCAGGCATGCTGGGTTGCCCCGGGCACCACCACCAGGGATTGGCGGGTGACCTGGCTACCCCGCCCATCGACTTCAAAGTCCAGCTGGCCAGTCAGGCCGAATACCATCTGGGCGTGCTCGTGGCTATGGGAGATCAAATCATGGCTGTAGTGGCGCAGGGAGAGAATCGAACTCATCGCGGCTTCCTCGGCTGAGGTGCCCAGTCTACCCGCAGTTGCTGGCGATGGCGCTGTCATCAGTTTGTCGCGTGGCTGTCATGTGCGTTTCACCGCAGGCGTTCAAGCTCGGAAAAACCCTGCCGGAGGCCGCCCATGAGCAGCGCTCAGCTCGTCAAACCCAGCCGTAAGCAACGCGTCCGTACCCTCTGGATTTCGGATGTCCACTTAGGCACCCGCGATTGCCAGGCTGAACATCTGTCGCAGTTCCTCAAGCGTTACCAGACGGACAAGATTTACCTGGTTGGCGACATCATCGATGGCTGGCGGCTACGCAGCGGCATCTTCTGGCCGCAGGCGCACACCAACGTGATCCGCCGCTTACTGACCATGAGCAAACGCGGCACCGAGGTGATCTACGTCACCGGCAACCACGACGAGTTTCTGCGGCGTTACTCCAAGCTGATATTGGGCAATATTCAACTGGTCGACGAGGCCGAGCACGTCACGGCCGACGGCCGTCGCCTGCTGATCGTGCATGGCGACCAGTTCGACGTGATCACCCGCTACCACCGCTGGCTGGCTTTTCTCGGTGACTCCGCTTACGAAATCACCCTGACGCTGAATCGCTGGCTCAATCACTGGCGTCGCCGTTATGGCTATGGCTACTGGTCGCTCTCGGCTTACCTCAAGCACAAGGTCAAAAGCGCGGTGAGCTTCATCAGCGACTTCGAGGAGGCCATCGCTCACGAGTGCGTCAAACGTGGTTTCAATGGCGTGGTCTGCGGGCATATCCACCACGCCGAGATCCGCCAGATGGGCGAGGTGGAGTACCTGAATTGTGGTGATTGGGTGGAGTCGTGCAGCGCTTTGATCGAGCATCTGGACGGTACGATCGAGCTGTACCGCCTGGCCGATGATCAGGCGCGTTTGGCCGAGCAGGCCGCCAAGCAGGTTCTGACTGCTGAGCCCGCGGCATGAGAATCCTGATCGTCAGCGACGCCTGGCTGCCGCAAGTCAATGGCGTGGTGACGAGCCTGCAAGCGCTGGTCGCGGAGTTGCGCGGGTTGGGGCATCTGGTCAAGTTGCTGTCGCCGCTGGATTTCCGCCATCGGCCGTGTCCGACTTACCCGGAAATCCCGCTGGTGTGGGAGTTGTGGAAGGTCGGTGCGGCGATCCGCGAGTTCCACCCCGATTGCGTGCACCTGGCTACCGAAGGCCCGCTCGGATGGGCGGCGCGACGCTGGTTGGTTAAGCGTGGCCTGGCATTTTCAACGGCGATCCATACGCGCTTTCCCGAATACATCCACACGCGCTGGCCGCGGATTCCGTTAGCCTGGGGCTATGCCTATCTGCGCGCCTTTCACCGACCGAGCCAGGCGGTGCTGGTGACGACCGAGCGTTTGCGCAGTGAGTTCGCCGGCTGGGGGTTGCAGCATTTGGGCTTGTGGCGCAAGGGTGTTGACCTGCGTTTATTTCAACCTGTGGGTGCACACAGGCCGCCGAGCCTGCCGGTGTTTCTGTATGTCGGGCGGATCGCTGCGGAGAAGAACCTCGAGGCATTTCTGCGCCTGGAGCTGCCGGGGGAAAAGCGCGTGGTCGGCGATGGGCCACAGCGTGCCGAGTTGGAGGCGCGTTATCCGCAGGTGCATTTTCTCGGCTATCAGCAGGGTCAGGCGTTGGCCCAGGCGTATTGCGAGGCCAGCGTGCTGGTCTTTCCCTCGCGCACCGACACCTATGGTTTGGTGATGCTGGAGGCGCTGGCCTGCGGCACGCCGGTCGCGGCCTTCCCGGTAGCCGGGCCGCTGGATGTGCTGGAGGCGGGAGTGACGGGTGTGCTGGATGAGGATCTGGCCAAGGCCTGCCTGGCAGCGCTGGAGTTGGATCGCACGGGTTGCGCCGAGCGTGCGGCGCGGCAATCCTGGCGAGCCTCGGCGTTGGAGTTCCTGGCGCAGCAGCCGTTGCTGGATGGCGAGCCTTGCGGAGTCGGCGAGCTACTCGCCAACCCCTAGCGGCGAGAGCGGGGCGTAGGCTGAGTGTTGCTCTGGTTAGCGAGGCCCTGGCTCAGAGAATCACTTTGTCGCGCAGCTTTTCGGCTGCCAGGTTGAGCGCCTGGATGACCCGTTCCTTGTCGAAGTTCTGGATGCCGTTGGTGTCCAGGTACATGGAGAAACCGGGTAGTTCGTGCTCGACATAGCTGGAGGTGGCGCCGAGGTCGCGGCGGAAATCCACCACTTGATAGATCTGCACCGGGCGGGTGAAGCCCTTGACGCTGATCTGGCCCTTGTCGCGGCACATGATGACGTCTTTCACCAGCGAGTAAGTCTCGTGGGAAATCAGGATTTCGCCCGACTCGGCGGCGCTTTCCAGGCGGCTGGCGAGGTTCACGTCGCGGCCGATGATGGTGTAGTCCATGCGCGTGTCGGCGCCAAAGTTACCCACGGTGCAGTAGCCGGTGTTCAGGCCCATGCGGATTTCCAGTGGCTTGGTGATGCCCTGGGCACGCCACTGTTGGCGCAGCACCTTCATATGCTTGCGCATGGCGATGGCCATGGACACGGCGTTTACCGCGTCCTTCTTTGCGCCCTGGCTGGCCGGGTCGCCGAAGAACACCATCACGCAGTCACCGATGAACTTGTCGATGGTGCCACCATATTTCAGGGTGATCTTCGACATTTCGTTCAGGTAGGTGTTGAGCAGGTCGGTCAGGGCTTCGGCTTCCAGTTCCTCGGACAGCTCGGTGAAGCCTTTGATGTCGGAGAAAAACACCGTGAGCTTCTTGCGCTGGGTTTCCAGGCGCACGCTCTTTTTGCCGCTGAAGATAGACTCCCAAACCTGCGGCGACAGGTATTTGGCCAGGTTGCGCGCCAGTCGCGCGGCCTTTTCCTGCTCGCGCTTGATCTCGCTGCGCGCGACGCCGAGGCGTATGCCCTGTTGGTGCATGAAATAGGCGGTAATGCCGATGTACAGCGTGGTGAACAGCACGCTGACCAACGCCACCACGGTCGGCGTGGTGCCTTTCAATTCGGGTTGCACGACGCCGCTGGTCAGCACCAACCCGCTGACCGCGATCAACAGCAACAGCCCGAGGTAGCGCAGGCCGCCAATGATCAGCGCGCTGAAGCTCAGGATGAGCAGGAACATCAAACTCGGGACGGCCGAGAAGCCCAGCAACGCCACACCGGCACCGGCATGCAGGGCGTCGATGAACAGCAATACCAGATTGGTTTGGTGTGCATGCTCGTGCTTGAAGCGTTGGCTCAGGTGATGCGCCAGGTGCGGATAGAGCAGGGTGTAGGGCACCAGCCAGAGGATCTCGTAACCGAAATACTGCACATAGGTGCCCGCCGCGACGCTGGCAGCCGTGACGATGTAGGCCAGTACGCGGGAGTAGTACTCGCGTAGAGGGGGCGACGGTAAATCGGTATAGCGCGGGAGATGGGCTGACTTCATGGCGGTGACACGATCCCTGCTGATTTTCTGACGTCTCTGGCGGACGTTTCCGTACTCTGCAAGACAGAGGCCAAGCTTTTGACTGGTCGGGGATCATAACCAGCAAAGGTTCGGCAGCCAAGCATGGCTGCCAAAAGGCGGCGCCAGGGGCGTCAGTGGTCAACTGGACTTAACATTGGCCCTGTTCCATGGCTGCCGTGTAAATCGAGTTTTTCGGCTGGGCGAAGACCCGTCGCAGCATCGGCTCGAAGAACGCCAGTGGCAGGCTGGGGTAGTCGGGATCGAAGGCCGCCGCATCGTACTTGGCACAGAACTCGATGGTCGCCAGGTATTGCGGGTGCTCCTTGAACTGCTCGCGCAGCAGGCGATCCATGCCCAGGTGGTGGAAAAAGTAGTAGCCCTGAAAGACTCCATGCTTCTCCACCATCCAGAGGTTTTCCGGGCTGACGAAGGGCTTGAGAATGGCCGCGGCGATATCCGGGTGGTTGTAGGAACCGAGCGTGTCGCCAATATCGTGCAGCAAGGCGCAGACCACGTACTCCTCGTCACGGCCATCCTGGTGGGCGCGGGTCGCGGTTTGCAGTGAGTGGGTCAGGCGATCGATGGGGAAGCCGCCGAAGTCGCCGTCGAGCAGTTTGAGGTGAGTCAGGATGCGCTCCGGCAGCTGCTTGGCGTAGGCGGCGAAGTCCTGGGCGATGATGCTCCAGTCCTCGGCAGTGCCGTCCTGCATATGGGTAAAGCGGGCATGGGCGCTCATCAGGAGTCCTCTTGTTGGGTTTTGTCGGACGCTTGCTGTGCAGGCTGGGTAGAACCGTTTCAGGTGAAACCCGACAGGGGGCTGTTGGGTTTCGCTACGCTCCACGCCTCCGGTTCGGCCTGGAGCGGGTACTGACTCCTCGTACAGCACACTGAGGGAGCACAGAAGGCTTAGAACTTGATGCGCCCAGTGAAGGCATCCTTGAGCATCACCCAGTCGCCCATCAGGCTGTAAAGCGGGTACTTGAAGGTGGCGGGGCGGTTCTTTTCGAAGACAAAGTGACCGACCCAGGCGAAGCCATAACCGGCCAGCGGCAGCGCCAGCAGCCAGAGCCACTGTTGGCTGACGAGGGCGTAAGCGAGGATGCCCAGCACCAGCAGGCTGCCGGCATAATGCAGGCGGCGGCAGGTCGCGTTGCTGTGTTCCTGCAGGTAATACGGGTAGAAATCGGCAAAGCGGGTGTAGCGCTCGGCGGTTTGCGTGCTCATGGCACACCTCCTGTCTTTGTTAAGGTGCTCGTTGGTTGTCCTGACAAACCATCGCACTGCGAGTCCGGTACAAGCCCTGGCAATGCTCGCGCCCTGATTGGCTGGGCGGCACGCTCCTGTGCCGGTGGTGTTTGAAGTGTAGGGCGAGTGTCTTCATGGGCCAGTGACATTAGGCGCCAGTTTAGTATCCTTGCGCCGCCAGACCGCGCTCTTGCGGCCACCGTGGATAAAGCAAGAAGACGCCATGAGCGAACGTACGACTTCCTCAAGCTGGGCCCTGGGCATAGTGCAGGCGCTGGAAATGGGCGGGGTCGACTGCCGTCGAGTGTTTCCTGAGTTGGGCCTGGATTACGCCGCGCTGGATGACCCGGACGCGCGCTTCCCCCAGGACGGCATGACGCGGCTGTGGCAGCGGGCGGTGCAGCTCTCGGGCAATCCGGCGATCGGCCTGAACATGGCCAAGGTGGTGCGCCCGGCGTCCTTCCATGTAGTCGGTTATGCGTTGATGTCCAGCCGTACGCTGAAGGAGGGTTTCGCGCGGCTGGTGCGTTATCAACGAATCATCGCCGAAGGCGCGGACCTGAGTTTCCGTCATCTGCCGGAAGGTTATGCGCTGGTCCTGGCGATTCATGGCGATCGCCTGGCACCGGCACGGCAGAGCGCCGAAGCCTCGTTGGCCTACACCCTGGCGTTTTGCCGCTGGATCACCGGCAAGCAAATCCGACCGCTGGAAATCCGTTTTCAAGGTGAGCCGCCGGCCGATCTGGAGCCTTACCAGCAGGTGTTCCAGGCATCGCTGAAGTTCAATGCCGAGCATTATGCCGTGCTGTTCGAGCGCGCCGATCTGGAAGCACCCTTGCCCAGCGCCAATGCGGCGCTGGCGCAGCTGCACGACCGCTTCGCCGGCGAGTATCTGGCGCGTTTTTCCGAAAGTCGGGTGACCCATCAGGCCCGCCAGGTACTCTGTCGGCTGTTGCCCCAGGGCGAGCCCAAGCGCGACACGGTGGCACAGGCGCTGCATCTGTCGCAGCGCACCTTGCAGCGGCGGTTACAGGAGGAGGGCACCAGCTTCCAGCAGTTGCTCGACGACACCCGCCGCGAACTGGCGGTGCAGTACCTGGCGCAACCTAACCTGACGCTGTTGGAAACCGCCTACTTGCTGGGCTTTGCCGACCCGAGCAACTTCTTTCGCGCCTTCCGCCGCTGGTTTGACGCGACCCCTGGCGAGTACCGCACGCAGCATTTGTGCGCCGGAGTGCCTCCGGCGTGAGGGTATTCGGTTAAAGCCGTCGTCCTCGCGAATGCGGGGACCCAGTGGCGATGGGCGCAGCTCTTCCGGTAAACCGCGTTATCCAGCAGATTTTCTGGATTACCGCCTGCGCGGGAATGACGGTATTGCTTGAGCGGCCGAGCACTATGTCTCGCCGCAGTGTCATCTGCACGGCAGCGGGTGCCCGGTTACCCCGTCAATGCCGCCAGAAGGCGGGGGTGAGCAGCACCAGCACCGTCAGGATTTCCAGCCGCCCCAGCAGCATGCCCAGCGACAATAGCCACTTGGCCGCATCCGGCAGGCTGGAAAAGTTGCCGGCCGGGCCGATGATCGGGCCGAGGCCCGGGCCGACGTTGCACACCGCGGTGGCGGCGCCGCTCAGCGCGGTGATCCAGTCCAGCCCCATCAGCGCCAGGCCGAGGGCGATCCCGCCGATGGTGATGCCGAAGAAGAAGGACAGGGTGAGGATCGAACGAACGATCTCCTCGTCCAGGTTGTGCCCGTTGTACTGCTGCTTGATCACCGCGCGGGGGTGCACCAGTTGCTGCAAGTTGGCCCTGAGCAGCACGTAGGCGACCTGGAAGCGGAAGATCTTCATCCCGCCGGAGGTGGAGCCGGAGCAGCCGCCGATGAAGGTCAGGTAGAAGAACACCATCACCGCGAAGCCGCCCCATAGCGTGTAATCGCCGAGGACAAAACCTGTGGTGGTCACTATCGAGGTGACGTTTACCGCGACGATGCGCACGGCGTCCAGCCAGGCGTGCACGGAGTTCAGCCACAGCCAGGTGCCGAAGCCCAGGCAGGTAACCAGCAGGAAACCGAGGAAACCGCGTACCTGGTGATCCTTGAGCAGCGCCCGGCGATTGCCCCGCAGGGTAGCGACATAGAGGGTGAACGGCAGGGCGCCGAGGATCATGGAGATCACCGCGACCCAGTGCACCGCCGGTTGCGACCAGTTGGCCAGGGAGGCGTCGGAGGTGGAAAAGCCGCCGGTGGCGATGGACGACATGGCGTGATTGATCGCCTCGAACGGTGTCATTCCGGCCAACCAGAAGCACAGGGCACTGAGCGCGCTCAGGCCGATATAGACCAGCAGGATGTACTTGGCGGCCATGTGCGAACGCGGCATGACTTTCTCGCCCCAGTCCGAGGACTCGGTTTGGAACAGGCGCATGCCGCCGACCCGCAGCAGCGGCAGAATCGCCACCGCCATGCCGATGAAGCCGATGCCGCCCAGCCAGTTGATCAACGAGCGCCACATCAATAGGCCCGGCGAGGCATGGTCCAGGCCGACCAGCACGGTGGAGCCGGTAGTGGTGATGCCGGACATGGTCTCGAAGAAGGCATCGGTATAGCTGATGTCCTGGATGATCACCATCGGCAAGGCGGCGAAGCAGCACACCACTATCCAGCTGGCGGTGGTCAGCATGTACATGTCGCGCGGTCGCAACTGCGCCTGCTCCGGCTTGCCGGGCAGCACCAGCGCCAAGCCGGCGACAAAGGTGATCAGGCTCGACCAGAGAAAGGCATTGAGATCGTCGGTGCGCTCGAAGAGCAGCAGGGTCAGCATGGGGATGGCCATGCTGACAGCCAGGGTGATCAGGAAAATGCCGAGGATAAAACCAATGATGCGCAGGATCGGCAGGGCCATGTAGTCGAGCTCAGAGGAGGCGAGGGCGCCATTCTACGCGCGCTGTTGGGCCTGTAAATCAGTGTGTAGGGCGTACTCGCCGCAGGCAGTACCCGAGCGGCTGGCGGGCTGTCGCTGCGCTCCGAGACCGCCCTATCCGCAAGCGGCAGCGGGTCGGCTCCCCCAATCGGCTAGAATGCCGGCTGTTTTTCTTCTGGAGGTGGCCGATGGAGGCTCTCGACGCTCTGCTTAACCGTGTTTCCGCGCCGCGCTTGCGCGAGCCTGCACCCGATGCCGCGCAACGTGAGGTGCTGTTTCGCGCGGCCTTGCGGGCGCCGGATCATGGCCAGCTGCGGCCTTGGCGTTTTCTCACTGTGGAGGGGGCTGCGCGCGAGCAACTCGGCGAGCTGCTCGTCTCGGCGTTGACCGCGGATTCGGCGCAGGTTACGCAAGAGGCGTTGAATAAGGCTCGGGCCATGCCGCTGCGCGCGCCGCTATTGATCGTGGTCATCGCCCGTTTGCAAGATCACTTCAAGATTCCGCAGCAGGAGCAACTGCTGGCGGCGGGCTGCGCGGCCCATGGGATTCTGCTGGCTGCGCACGCCCAAGGCATTGGCGCGGTCTGGCGCACCGGCGAGCTCGCCTACAACGCGAGGGTGGCCCAGGGCCTGGGCTTGAGCGAATCCGAGAGGATCATCGCTTTTCTTTACCTGGGGACGCCGGAGCGTGAGTTGCGCACGCCGCAAGAACTGGCGGTCAGCGACTTCGTCAGCGCCTGGCCGGCTTGATTGGTAGGGCGCGGCCTACAGTTCGTTCGCCGTCAGCGGCAGTTCCAGGCTGGCAATAAAGCCACCCTCCGGATGGTTTGCTAGGTTCAGGCTGCCGCCGTGCCGCTCGGCGGCGCGACGGGCAATCGCCAACCCCAAACCATGGCCTGCAGCGCTTTGCTCCGGGGCACGGAAGAATGGTTCACCGAGTCGCGGCAAATGCGTGACCATCGCACCGGGGCCATGGTCACGCACGCTTAGCAGTAAGCGTTCATCCTGGCGCTGCGCCTTGAGTTCGATCGGTTGGCCGGCTGGGTTGAAGCGCAGGGCATTGCGCAGCAGGTTATCCAGCGCGCGCTCAAGCATGTCCGGCCAGCCTTGCAGGCTCAGCCCTGGTTCTATTTCGATGCGAATCTGCTGCTCCGGGGCGCTCAGCTGTGCATCTTGCCGTCGACTCTCGAGCAGGGCCGGCAGGTCGATGGGTTGTGCGGCGCCCGGCTCGGCATCCAGGCGGGCGAGGGCGAGAATTTCACTGATCAAGGCTTCCAGGCGGTCGCATTCGCGAGCCAGGCGTGGCCACAGCTGTTCGCGTTCGTCCGGGTCGGCGCGTTCCGCCAGGGCCAGGGCGATACGCAAGCGCGTCAGTGGCGAGCGTAGCTCGTGGGAAACATCGCGCAGCAATTGGCGTTGGCTGCCGATCAGATCCTGCAGGCGTGCGCCCATGCGGTTGAAGTCGCTGGCCAACACGCCGAACTCATCGCCCCGATTCGCCAGGCGCGTCAGGCTGTGTTGCTGATAGGTGGTTTGCCCGAGATCGTGCACGGCACCGCGCAGGCGGCTCAGCGGGCGGGTAATGGAGAGCGTCAGCAGCAGGCTGAAAACGCTCAGCACCACTAGCGCAATGCCCAGTGCGCTGAGCGGCCAAAGCAGGCTGTCGCGGTGCCAGGCAGCCAGCTCCGGGTGGGGAATGCGATAGATCAGCAGGTAGGTCTCGCCGCTCGTCGGGCTGGTGTACTCGGCCGTCAGGCGGCGCCAGGGCAGGCGGCGTTGAGCATAGTGCCGGCGCGCCTCGAAAGCCGCCGCACGTGGTGGGAAGGTACCTTTGATCACTGCCTCGCCGTTGTCGTCGAGGACCTGGATGTCGATGTGGTGGCGACGTTTGCGTTGCTCCAGATAGTTCTGTGCGGCTTGCTCGCCTTCGGCTTCATAGATCTGCGTCCAGCGCTCGGCCAGCCCCTGCAGGCCAGGGTGGTGGCTGAGAATCCAGGCGTCCTGGTTCAGCGCGCGGCCAAGTAGCATGGACAATCCGGCGACTAGGGCGATGGCCAACCAGAAGCTGGCGAAGATGCGCCAAAACAGTGAACGCACAGACACTCCTTAAAACGGACCAAGCCCATCCAGCAGGGGCTGGATGGGCGGGTAGCCTTCGATGTTTATGCCGCAGCAAGCTTACTGGGCTTTTTGTTCTTTCTGGGCTTTCCAGGCCTCGAACTCGGCGCGTTCAGCGCGGCGCTCTTGCTGCTTCTTCAGCAGCTCGTCGAACTGTTGCTGTTGTTCCGGTTTGAGCAGGCCGCGGATCTCGCTCTGGGTCTTGTCGTGTTTGGCCTTGAGTTCATCCTGCATGGCTTTCTGTTCGGCAGCAGGCAGCTTGTCCAGGTAGCGCTTGGTGATCTCGTGGCGACTGTGCATTTGCTCGCCCATCAGCTTGCGGATGGCCTGGCGTTGTTCCTGGCTCAGGTCCAGCTCTTTGAAGAGCTGCTGGCCGTGTTCGCCGCCGTGACGTGGGCCGCCCTCGGGCATGGCCAGAGCGAGCGTAGGCAGGGCAGCGGCGAACAGGACGGCGATAAGGGTCTTGCGCATGAGGTGTCTCCTTGTCTCGATTCCGGCCAGTTGCCGGATGTGCCCAGTCTAGGGACGGCAAGGTCAAGAGCGGTCAGGCGAGGGTAAAGCTTAGGTAAAGGCTGGAGCCGCTTTGCGCTGTCAGTGGCCGCTGCCCGGCAGGTTCCTGAAGCCTGGGTTCAGGCACTGTAGTAGTAGCCGCGGCTACGCAGGGCGAGGATGCGCGGCCGGCCATCGGGGTTTGGGCCGATTTTCTTCCGCAGGTTGCTGACGTGCATGTCCAGGCTGCGATCGTACAGGGTCAGCTTGCGCCCGAGGGCCAGTTGCGCCAGTTCTTGCTTGTCCACCGGGTCGCCGGGTTGGCGCAGCAAGGCTTCGAGCAGGCGGCTTTCGGAGACGGTGAGGATGACCTCGTGGCCGCCAATGTTGACTACGCCGCGGGCCGGGCTGAAGCACAAGTCGCCTAGTTCCAGCTGGCTGGAGACGGCCGCGGGCAGGCTGCGGCGCAGTACGGCACGTAGGCGGGCCGTCAGTTCGCGAGGATCGCAAGGTTTGGCCAGGTAGTCGTCGGCGCCGAGTTCCAGGCCGAGGATGCGATCCAGTGGTTCGCCGCGGGCCGAGAGCATCAGTACCGGCAGATCGGGGTGGTCGCTGCGTAACTGCTTCAAAAGCTCCAGGCCACTGCCGTCGGGCAGCATGACATCCAGCACGACGGCGGCGGGCGCCTGTGCGGCCAGCGCTGCCCGGGCGCTATTGCCGTCATGGCAGGCGCTGACTTGAAAGCCTTCCTGGCTCAGCCAGCTGGCGAGCAGTTCGCACAGCTCACGGTCATCGTCGATCAGCAGTAAGTTGGGCATGCTGGCGCTTAGTTGATCCATTCGCGGCGGGTTTTACGGCTGCCGCGCAACATGGCGCCGCAGAGCATGGCGATGAGTGCCACCCCTGAGCCAATCGCAAACCATAGCTGTTGTTCGCTCAGCAAGCGTGGCTGCTGTTCGGCCTGGGCTTCCTTGAGTTGCAGTTTGAGGCGTTGGTTGTCCTGGCGCAGGCGCGTCAGTTGAGCGTTCTCGCGCTCGCCGCTGGTGTTCTGTAGTTGCGCGGCCAGTTCGCTGCGCTGCTGTTCACTTTCAGCCAGACGCTGTTCCAGCGAATCGATCTGAGTTTCCGCTGTGGTGGTAGCGGCCAACGGCTGGGGGCTGTCAGGTGCAGCCGGTATTTCCTCGGCCTGCAGCTGGCCAGTCATCAGCAACGCAACGAACAGCAGGGACAGCGGACCTTGGCGCATCGAAACTCCTATTTTTTATTGGTTTTATGCGTGTACTGCGGTCTGCGGTTTCGGTTGTGCTCAGGGGAGCACGAGCTTGAAGGGCTTTACCAGTACGTTGGCATAGACCCCGCCAGCCCGGTAGGGATCGGCGTCGGCCCAGCTCTGGGCGGCGCTGAGTGATTCAAACTCGGCGACGATCAGGCTGCCGGTGAAGCCGGCGGCGCCAGGATCATTGCTATCCACTGCCGGGTGCGGGCCGGCGAGCACCAGGCGGCCTTCATTTTTCAGCTGCTCGAGCCGGGCCAGGTGGGCGGGGCGGGCAGCCAGACGGCTTTCCAGTGAGTTGGCCACATCGGTGGCAATGATCGCGTAGAGCATGTCAGTCCTTGGATTTAGTAGCGGAGGGAGCGGGTTCGACGTCATGGATATGGCGAGCGAGGAACAGGCCTTGGCCGATCAAGAACAGCAGGGTCATGCCCAGGCTGCCGAAGACTTTGAAGTCGACCCAGATACTCTGGAAGGTGAACGCGACGAACAGGTTGGCGGCACCGCTGACGAGAAAGAAGCCAATCCAGGCGATATTCAGGCGGGTCCAGATCGGCTGCGGCAGGCTGATGGCATGGCCCATCATGCGCTGGATCAGTGGCCGGTCACCGACGAAGTGGCTGCCGGCAAAAGCCAAGGCGAACAGCCAACTCACCACTGGCGCCTTCCATTTGAGGAAAGTCTCACTGTGGAAGGCCAGTGTCAGGCTGCCGAATACCAGGCAGGCGACCAGGGTTAGCCATTGGCTTTTCTCCAGCTTGCGCTGCAGCAGGAAGAAGATGCCGTAGACCACCACCGAACTGATGATCAACATCGCGGTGGCACTGAAAATACCGCCTAGCATGTAAGTATTGCCGGCCAGTTCAACGGCGCGTGGTTCGAGCTTGTAAACGATGAAGAACAGGATGAGCGGAATGAAGTCGATGAATTGTTTCACAGTGGCAGCCAGAAGCAGGATGTGCCGGCATAATAACAAACCAAACCAGTAGGGAAACTCTGATCGCTTTAGAGTTTCCTGCGGTACAGGATGTATCGCCCACAATCACAGACGCGAGTCTGTAATTGTCGAGAGCCGAGTCCGGGCCCGTAGCGGGTTCGGCGTTTTCTGAATCAGTCGGGAAGGCTTTTCAGAGCCGAGAGAATCGTCGAATGAGTGTCGATCTGCATTGCCACAGTACGGCCTCCGACGGCGCATTAGCGCCGGCGGTGGTGGTCGCGCGCGCCCATGAACGGGGTGTGCGCATGTTGGCACTGACCGATCATGACACCTTGGAGGGCCTCGACGAGGCCCGTGCCGCCGCCACCGCGCTGGATATGCAACTGATAAATGGTGTGGAGCTGTCCTGTACCTGGGGTGGCGCGACCATCCATGTGCTCGGCTACGGCTTTGCGACCACTGCGCCCGCGCTGTTGCAGGCGATTGCCGAGTTGCACGATGGTCGCTGGTTGCGTGCCGAAGAAATCGACAGGCGCCTGGCAGCCAAGGGCATGCCTGGTGCACTTGAGGGTGCGCGGGCCATCCAGCAAGAGCTAGGGGATAGTGGCAATGCGCCGGCGCGTCCGCACTTTGCCGAGTTCCTGGTGCGTGCCGGGCATGTACGCGACCGCGCCGAGGCGTTTCGCAAGTGGTTGGGCTCCGGCAAGCTGGGGGACGTCAAACAGCATTGGCCAACCCTCGAGCAAGCGGTCGGTACCCTGCGTGAGGCGGGCGCCTGGGTCAGTTTGGCGCATGCCTGGCAGTACGACTTCACCCGCAGCAAGAGACGCAAGCTGATCGCCGACTTCATCCAGGCTGGCGGTCAGGCGCTCGAGGTGGTCAATGGCATGCAGCCGGCGGAACAAGTCGGCAGCCTGGCTATTCTGGCCCGTGAGTTTGGTCTGCTGGCCAGCGTCGGCAGTGATTTCCATGCGCCGGGAGACTGGTCTGAGCTGGGTATGTACCGCCCGCTGCCAGATGATCTTCCGCCACTCTGGTTGCGTTTTGACCATGTCCAGCAACCTGCTGCGCTCTGAACAGGGAGTTCCCGTGAGTCAATTCTTCCAGGTTCACCCGGCAAACCCGCAGGCGCGCCTGATTAAGCAGGCAGTGGAAATCATTAAAGCCGGCGGCGTGATCGTCTATCCAACGGACTCCTCCTATGCCTTGGGTTGTCACATCGGCGACAAGAGCGCAGTGGAGCGGATCCGTCGTCTGCGCCAGTTGGACGATAAGCACAACTTCACGCTGGTCTGTCGAGATCTGTCGCAGTTGGGGCTGTTCGCCAAGGTCGATACCGGTGCTTTTCGCTTGCTCAAAGGTTATACGCCGGGGCCTTACACCTTTATTTTGAACGCCACCCGTGAAGTGCCGCGCATGCTGCTGCATCCCAAGCGCCGCACCATTGGTTTGCGGGTGCCGAGTCATCCAATTGCCCAGGCTCTGCTGGAGGAGCTGGGTGAGCCGCTGATGAGCGTCAGCCTGATCCTGCCTGGTGAGGGTGTGCCGATGAGCGACCCGTACGAGATGCGCCAGGTGCTGGAGCATCAGGTCGATCTGATCCTGGATGGCGGCTTTGGCGGCCTGGAAGCCTCTACCGTGGTCAGCCTGGTTGACGCTGCAGCAGAAGTTATCCGTGTTGGCTGTGGCGATCCGGCGCCTTTTGTTGGCGGCGCCTAGGTGCTGGCTATACTCGGCTTTGTGTTTGTTCGCTAAAGGAACTCTGTTTGAGCCTCGTTGATTCTCAGCGGCGTGTGCTATCGGGTATGCGCCCCAGCGGCCGTCTGCACCTCGGTCACTACCACGGTGTGCTGAAGAACTGGGTCAAGTTGCAGCATGAGTACGAATGCTTTTTCTGCATCGTCGATTGGCATGCGCTGACCACTGATTACGATGAGGTCGGGCAAATCTCCCAGCACGTCATGGATATGGCGGTGGACTGGCTGGCCGCAGGCGTTAGCCCTAGTTCGGCGACCTTGTTCATCCAGTCGCAGGTACCAGAGCACGCGGAACTTCACTTGCTGTTGTCGATGATCTGCCCGCTCAGTTGGCTGGAGCGGGTACCTTCCTATAAAGAGCAGCAGGATCAACTGCACCACAAAGACCTCGGCACTTACGGTTTTCTCGGCTACCCCTTGCTGCAAGCGGCCGACATCCTGTTGTACCGCGCCGGCTTGGTGCCGGTTGGTTCCGACCAGTTGCCGCACATCGAGTTTGCCCGCGACATCGCGCGGCGTTTCAACCATCTATACGGTCGCGAACCGGGCTTCGAGGACAAGGCAGAGGCGGCGATCCTCAAACTGGGCAAGAAAACCGCCAAGCTTTACAACGGGCTGCGCAAAGCCTTTCAAGAACAGGGCGATGTCGAGGCGCTGGAAACTGCGCGAGCGCTGCTCAAGGAACTGCAGAGTGTCACCCTCGGGGATAAAGAGCGGTTGTTCGGTTATCTGGAAGGCGGCGGTAAGGTCTTGTTGCCGGAGCCGCAGGCTTTGCTCAGTGGTACGCCGAAGATGGCGGGGCTGGATGGTCGTAAAATGGCTAAGTCCAACAACAATGCCATCTATTTGCGCGACACCACCGAGGAGGTTGAGGACAAGCTGAAACGCATGCCCACCGACCCCGCGCGGGTACATCGTGCCGATCCGGGTGACCCGGCGCGCTGCCCGGTGTGGCAGTTGCATGAGGTTTACTCCACTGTCGAGACTCGGGCGTGGGTGCAGCAAGGCTGTAAAAGCGCTGGAATTGGCTGCCTGGACTGCAAGGCGCCGCTGATCGAGGCGGTTCAGGCAGAGCTGAAGCCCTTGCAGGCGCGCGCCATCGACTACCAGGACAGCCCAGAGTTAGTGCACAGCATTTTGGCTGAAGGCGCTGAGCGAGCCCGGGATGAAGCGCGGGAAACTCTGACTGAGGTCCGTTCGGCTTTGGGTTTGAATTATCGATAACACGCTCTAAGACCTGCCACAGTTCGGCAAGCTTATTAATCCACAGGTGCCGGAACACGCCGCGTGGCACCTGTGGTTGTCGATGAGTTACCCGCTTAGCGGGTAACGCCTCTGTCAGACGATTATCGCCACCAATATGACAATCAACAGGATGATTATTATATCGGTAGTGCCAAGTGCACCGCCGGCGGGCAGGGCGTCTATCCGTTGTGCCAGAGTGGCCACTTCCTGCGCCGTCATGGCATTTACACGGGTTTTAGCAAATGCGGCAGGAACGTCCATGGCCTGCAGCTTTTCCTGCACCGTGGCGCGGTCCAAAAATGCCTGGACTTTGTCGCGATCGGCCTGAACAGTTTGTGCGGCAACGGCCTCTTCCGTAGAGATCATTCCGGCTTGCACCGGAGGTGCCAGGACGGAAGCCAGGCAGGTGAACATCAGAACAACACCGAATGTTATTGAGAGTGTTTTCATGGTGCGCTCCCGGAAGTCCTCTTCGGACCGGTTGAAGTGAGCGTCGCGAACCTTTTAAGGTTGGCAAAGAGCGCTGCCGTGGCAATTTTCGAGTCGAATACAGCGTGTCTCGGCGGCCATCTCCATTACATTGGACCCGAATGCCGAGAGGCCGGTTCCTCCCGTAACTGCGGTCCAGGCCGCGATTGCGCGACCTATGCCCGATCCAGAGGAATATATGCAGGACATATCGCCCATTGATCCTTCAGACAGCCAAGCCGGCGCTCAGCAGGAGCTGCCGTTCGCCCTGGTATACGGCAAGGCCGTCACCGAGCTGCCGCTGGATTTGTATATTCCGCCGGACGCGTTGGAGGTGTTCCTCGAGGCCTTCGAGGGCCCGCTCGATCTGCTGCTCTATCTGATCCGCAAACAGAACATCGACGTGCTGGATATTCCCGTGGCGGAAATCACCCGGCAGTACATGGGCTATGTCGAGTTGATGCGGTCCGTGCGCCTGGAGTTGGCCGCCGAGTATCTGGTGATGGCCGCGATGCTCGCCGAGATCAAGTCGCGCATGCTGCTGCCGCGCTCCAGTGAGGTGGAGGACGAGGAAGATGACCCACGTGCCGAGCTGATCCGTCGGCTGCAGGAATACGAGCGTTATAAGGCCGCAGCGGAAGGTATCGATCAATTGCCGCGGGTTGGCCGTGATCACACGGTTCCGTGCCTGGATGCGCCGCAAGCGCGGGCGCGCAAGCTGTTGCCCGAGGTGAGCCTGGAAGAGCTGCTGCTGTCGATGGCTGAGGTATTGCGTCGCGCCGACATGTTCGAGAGCCACCAGGTCACGCGGGAAGCGTTGTCGACCCGCGAGCGTATGAGCGAGGTGCTGGAGCGCCTCAAGGGTGGTGCATTTGTGCCGTTCGTGGCCTTGTTCCTCGCCGAAGAGGGCCGCCTCGGCGTGGTGGTGACCTTTATGGCGGTGCTCGAATTGATCAAGGAATCTCTGGTCGAGCTGGTGCAAAATGAGGCCTTTGGGCCTATCCACGTGCGTGCGCGAGCCGAATAAAGAGTCGAAAGATGAACTTGACCGACCCCCGCGAGCTGGCCTCGCTGCTTGAAGCTTTCCTCCTGGCTTCCGGCAAGCCGCAGTCGCTTGAGCGCTTTTTTGAGCTGTTCGAGGAAGCCGAGCGGCCCGAGCCGGCGGTGTTTAAAAAGGCCCTGGTGCTGCTGGGCAAGTCCTGTGAAGGGCGGGCCTTCGAGCTGAAGGAAGTCGCGACGGGCTACCGCCTACAGGTACGCGAGCTGTACGCCCCCTGGGTTGGCCGACTCTGGGAGGAGCGGCCGCAGCGCTATTCCCGCGCCATGCTGGAAACACTGGCGCTTATCGCCTATCGCCAGCCGATTACCCGGGGCGAAATCGAAGACATTCGCGGCGTCGCAGTGAACAGCCATATCGTCAAAACCCTGCTCGAGCGTGAGTGGATTCGCGTTGTCGGCTATCGCGATGTGCCGGGCAAGCCGGCGATGTTCGCCACCACCAAGCTCTTTCTCGATCACTTCAACTTGAAAAACCTCGATGAGCTGCCGCCCCTGGCTGCGCTGCGCGAGTTGGAGCCGGAGCCCGTGCTGGCTTTTGCGGAGGACCTGCCGGTCCCGGCTGATTTGCAGGCTCGGGCCGACTTGGCCGATTTGGCCGAGGGGGCGGTAGAGCCGAGGGATGAAACCAGCTTCAGCAGCCTATTGGCAGAGCTGGACTCGATGGAACAGGGTCTGAAAATCGATTTCGATGACTTGGCCGACACCGAAACAGGGCAAGGCGACCAGCACGAAGAAACCCTGGCGGATGAGGAAGAGGCCACCCGCGACTGATCTTTCATCGGTTAGCGCCAGCTAAGGCAGGCAGATGCGCTAGGCTTGGTTGGCTGCGCAGCGTATGATGCGCGCCCTTCGGCGAGTCCTCGCCGCAGGTGACCAGATTGCTACACCGGGAGGTGCCCAGAATGAGAGAGTCCGAAGAATACAGTCCCGCCGGGGAGAAACTGCAGAAAGTCCTGGCGCGCATGGGCCTAGGCTCGCGCCGTGACGTTGAAACCTGGATCGGCGAAGGCCGGGTCAAGGTCAACGGCAACGTTGCCAGCCTTGGCCAGCGTGTCGATCTGCATGACGCCATCGCTATCGATGGTCGCTTGCTCAAGCGCGAAGAGGCCGCCGAAGAGACGCGCCGCGTGCTGATCTACAACAAGCCCGACGGTGAAATCTGTACCCGTGACGATCCAGAAGGTCGCCCAACCGTATTTGATCGCCTGCCAAGACCGAAAGAGGGTCGCTGGATCAATATCGGTCGCCTCGACATCAACACTACCGGCCTGCTGATGTTCACCACCGATGGCGAACTGGCTAACCGCTTGATGCACCCGTCCTATCAGATGGATCGCGAATACGCCGTGCGAGTGCGGGGCGAAGTCGATGAAGACATGCTCGCGCGCTTGAAGAACGGTGTGCTGCTGGAGGACGGCCCGGCGCGCTTTACCGATATTAAAGAGGCGCCCGGCGGCGAAGGCTTCAACCATTGGTACCACTGCGTGGTGATGGAAGGGCGTAACCGGGAGGTGCGGCGCCTGTGGGAATCTCAGGGTTTGGTAGTCAGCCGGCTTAAGCGCGTGCGCTTCGGTCCAGTGTTCCTGACTTCCGATCTGACCATGGGCCGCTGGCGCGAAATGAGCCAGGGTGAGGTTGATATTCTCAGTGCCGAGGTGGGCTTGGCGCCTGTTGTTCAGCAGGGGATGAAGGCCAAGACCCGTGAGAAGCTCGATCGCATGCAGCGTAAGTCAGCGAAACCTGTGGGTCGTGGCGAGCGCCCGGTGAGAACCTTGCGTCCAGCTCATGGTGGCCCTGTAGCGAGCGGCGAAGGTAGCGAGCGTCCAGCCCGTACCCCACGCCCCGAGGCAGGCGAGCGTCCTGTCCGCACTCCGCGCGGCGAGGGCGGCAATGAGCGTCCGCAGCGTAGCCCGCGTCCTGAAGGTGGCGAGCGT
>JBOICE010000564.1:0-5207 GCA_050739815.1 Pseudomonas sp.
CTCGAAGGCTTCGGCCAGCTCGGCGCCCCTTCGGCGCCGGCCGCCGCGCCGGCGGTCGTCGTCCCGGTCGCGCCGTCGAGCAGCGGCACCGGAACCGTCTACTACGACGACGGCAGCACCGTGTACGGCAGCGACGGCAGCACCGCCACCCGCTACGGCAACATGATCCATGTCGTTCCCGACGCCGACCAGTACCTCGACGAGTGAGGGGGCTGCTGATCGTCGCCTTGGCCGTGCTCACGCTACTGGCCTACGGCGTCCTGCCGCTGCTCGCCGTGCTCCCCGGCGGACTGGCGTTGTACCTGGGGTTCACCGCCCGGCGCAGCACCACGGAGGTGTTCGCCGCCTACTTCGCCACCCTGGCCCTGCTCGGCGGCCTGAAGCACACCGACTTGGACGATGCGATCAACGGCCTCGGCGCCCTGCTCGGCGGCGGAAGTTGGCTGAGCTCAGGGCTAACCTTTGACGAGGAAACCTACGCCAAGGCCAAGCCGCTGTTTATCTCGGCGGTGGCGAACTTGAAGGCCGCCAGCCAAGACCTGCGCGAAGCGATGCGCGCCGTGGTCAACCTGGTGGTGGAACGGTTCGGCGCCGACGTGGCGCAGAACATGAAGCCTTACGTGGTGCGCTTCATCGCGGACGTGCGCGACGGCAAGGCCACCCTGGAGAGTGATGACAATGAGCGCGGAACGGTACACGGCGATGGCCCGCAAGCACTGGAGCAAGTGGCTGCCGGAGAAAACGGCGGAACTGAAGGCGGACGGGGATTGGGAGTCGACCCTGCAGGCAAGGGGCAAGTGGGCGGCCGAAAGGGTGCTCGAACTGATGCAGCAGGGGTTCCGCCAGCACGAGGCGGAAGAAGTGGCGCTAAGCGAGTTCATTCTGCTGAAACCGGAGCCGAAGGCGGATCTGGAGTCGTGGGAGCGCAAGGAACTGGCAGCGCTGGAACGCGAGTACCGCAAGACGCACCGCGAGTAACCCCCATCGACGGCGCGCCGGTCGGTGCGCCGAACATCCCCGCCAGCAACTTCCAGATCACCGAGGCCACGCGCCTCGGTCAGGGCGGCGAGGTCCAGAAGTTCAACGACAACCTCGCCGCCATCCGCACCCGCAAGCAGATGGCGGCCGATGGCCGCCGCGCCACTCCGGACGAACAGGTCGTGCTGGCCCGCTACGTCCGTTGGGGCGGCCTGGCCAACGCCTACCTGGCGTCTATAGACACGCTGGCCTACGCGGTGGACCTGGCCGAAGACCTGCCGAAGCGCTTGGCCACAGCGGTCGCATTGATCCAGCCGTCGCTGTTGAAGCGAACCGGCAGGCCCTCGTAGTCCATCGGGATGATGTTGTTCATTGCGCGTCATCCCCAAGGGTCGCCCGCCGGCTTTCGATGTAGTTTTCCAGTTCCGGCCCAGCCCTGAGCCATTCGCCCTGCTCCCGCAGGTCGGCGAAATGTTCATGCAGCATCTTCTCCACCGCGAGCGAGCCAGGCTGAACCAGAAGCAGCTCCAGCTCCTCCCCGGCAGCCTTGCCCAGGGTGTCCAGGCGCCCGTCTACAGCCAAACTGGAGCCGATCTTGATAAGCCCCTGGGCGTTCCTGGCGAAGTACACCTTCCGGCTCTCCACCTCCCCCCCAGGCGATATGCGAATCTCCCTGTCGCCGATCCCGGCGTCCCTCAAGGCGCGCCGGCACAAGCCGATCACGCGCGGGTCGCGGTCAGAGGCGGTAATGCAGCACTCAACCTCACTCACCGCCAGGGTCACTGCCCACCCGTCGAGCAGTTGCCCGATCTTGGCGTGCTCGCACGCCTCGAAGACCGACGCAATCTTTCCGATCACGAACTCGTAGGCGTCGGTTGCCGCATAGGCGGCTTCAAGGCTGTACAGCAGGCGCTCCTTGCTGAGGTGCTTTAGGCCGTTCCGAGGGAACTGGATGATGTTGCTCACGCCTTTTCCTCGTTGAATCGATCTTCGAAGGCGACGCCCTGGGGGCGGCAGTGCTCGACGATGCGGTTGGTGTAGGTGACGCCCCGGGCGCGGTTGACCAGACCGCTTTCCTTGACCATGGCACGGATTCGCGCCTTGGTTGCCGGCGATGATGCGTCTAGCTCGGCGATTTCCTCCAATTGGTGCAGGCTGCACCAATTTGCTGTCAGGCCCAGGTCTTCGGCCAGCGCCTGCACGTCCACCTCGACCGGCTTGCCGTGCCGGAAGTCGTCGATCTTTGTGCCTGAATAGTCCGCAAGCCACTCGTCAACGCTTTGATCCTCCGGTCTCTTGTGTCGACGGGGTGGAATGCCTACTCCCGTGAGCCCGTGCTCCTGGATTACCTTGTTACCGTAGTTCTTGTCACACGTAGTTTGTTCTGCTTGAAAAGCTTGTGCTCTCTGGCTTTGAGCGAAGTCCTTGTCTGGCATTCTTGTCAGGAAGCTGTCCGGCATGTGTCTGGGTGTTGTCTGCAACTTGTCCGGCAGAATTGCGGCGTGCACAAGGCGCGCAGGTACAGTCAAAGGACGTAGCGAGCTGGCATCCATGCGGTCGTTCTGCACGGTCGCAGTGAACAGAATCCCCTTCAGGTTGCCCATATAGTCATGGAACGACGAGAGGCGTTTGGGCTCCGGAAGCCCTGTTGATTTCCAGAAACGGTAGAAGTGGCTACGTCTGCCGATACGAAAATGGCCTTTCGGCAATGCGGTCCCCTTCTGGGCAGATCCGACATTCCGGCAGCGGGTAAGCTCTGCATTGAAAATGACATAGGACGATGCGTCTGTTGTTGGCGACCGAAACTGCAGGGTTACGCCAGAGGCTTTATGTGGCCCGTAGTGGCCTGCCGTGTAACCGCAAAATTCATAGGCCTCCAATCCAAGTGCGGTCAGGATTTCTTGGGCAAGGCCTGCCGTATGCTTCTTCAGCCATTCAGGTGGGACCGGTTTCCCACTTGCAGGTTGGATGATGATGCGTCCAAGTTCGATGCGGATTTCATCACCACGGCTGAGTAGCTTCGAGGCGAGAGGCGTCATGGGCTACCCCTGGCTTTTACGGTCCAGCAGGCCGAGAGGACTGTGTGGGGCGTCGCAGCGTTGAGGTGCGAGGGCGGACATACGCACCTGCAGAGCAAGCGAGACAATGGTGCCTGCGAGTGCGGGTGGTTCGCCGGCTGTGGAGGGCGTCCGAATGCGGGCACTCGTGCTTACGGGGTTTATGAGGCGGGATGCTCGGCTCATTCTGCGTCCCGCGCTTCGATCTTGGCTGCCAGCCAGGCATTCAATTCGGCAATCACGTAGTACGCGGCCGCCTGGCGGCTATTGCTGAACTTGATCGGCTTCGGAAAGGTCGGGTCTTTCTTGCGCAGCTTGTCCAGACCGGAGCGGGTCTGGCCGATGGCTTTGCATACCTCGGGTTGGGGAATCAGGGCTTGGTCGATGGTGGAATGAGTCGGGTGCATTTGAGCGCTTCCGTATTGATTACGGGGCTCACACTAGGAACCTGGGGAGGGTGACCGCCAGACGTGACATAGTGTCGTGCCACACTGACACCCTTTGGCCTCACTTCTTCGGCAGGTCGTCCGGCTTAATTGCAGCGGCCAATTCCGCAACCTTGCGTGAATTCGCACCAGTGCGTTCCGTCAGGAAGTTTTGCACCTCCTTCTGAATGCCGTAGGGTGCGGGCTTGCTGCGATCGTGCGACTGCCAGAACTTTGTAGCGGCATCGCGCATGGCTTCCAGCAGCCTTGTTGTGTAGGGGAATGTAAGGCCGCCGTCTGGCTGCCCTCCGAGCTGCTGGTGCAGTTTGCCGGCTTCCGCCTGCTTTGCGCGCTGTTCTGCGGCTGCCCGTGCGGAGCGCTCTTGCTCAAGTTGCACGCGCAGGTCTTCCAGTTCGGTGGCGGTCGGTTCGCCTGCCGCCGCATTTAGCTTGTCGGCCAGTGCTTGGATATCGCTGTTCTTGAATAGTGTCGTCGGTGGTGAATCTTCAAAAAATATCCACCATCGATCGCCGTCAACCACTTGGCCTGTGGCTATTACTCGCGCAGCGCCGATCACAGCCGCGCCACGGCAGGTGCTATCAGCCAGGGTAAGCGGATTTTCGACCTTGCAGACCTCCTGGCCAGTCACTGGAATACGACGTATACGAGTCGAATCGCTAATTAGTATGCCCCCATCTCCTTCCCTTCCTCGGCAATCTAGGTAGACCGAGCACTCTCCGGCGTCACAAAGCTGTAGCAGGTCATCACTTGAAAGCGATGTTCCTGTCATCGATCGAAGCCATGCTAGCGTCTGGGGTGTGGTCAGCCACGGCAGCAGGCGGTATACCTTTTCCATCCTTTAGCCCTCCCAAGTGCCCTACGTGCTGAAATGGTTGGCCGGTGCGGGGGAATCCGCTGTTCACAGCGTAGGTATGCTGGCCGGTAACTCGTTATGCTCGTTTGAACACCACCACGGTGCCGGTAGCCAATTGATCTAGATGACCGGCGTACCAGTGCATCATGGTGCGGCGCTGTTCCAGATAGGTGCTCTTGTCATAGACGCCCCGGACACCTTCCTTGACGTGGGAGAGCTGGGCCTCGACGTGCTGCGAGTCGAAGCCATTTTCGTTGAGGATGGTGCTCGCCAAGTGGCGGAAGCCATGGCCGGTCTGGCGGCCTTCGTAGCCAAGGCGGCGGAGGGCCATCAGGAACACGGTGTTGCTGCGCGGCTTCGTGGTGTCGCTGCGGCCAGGGAACAGTAGCGTGTAACTGCCAGTGATGTTGTGCAGCTCTCGCAGCAATTCAACGGCCTGGTTGGGCAGGGGCACCAGATGTTCTCGGCGGCGCTTCATTCGCTCGGCAGGGATCAACCAGAGGCCAGCATCCAGGTCGAGTTCCTCCCAGCGCGCTTCGCGTAGTTCAGAGGGGCGGCAGGCGAGCATCGTCAGCAGTTGCAGGCCGATTCGCACATCTGCCGCATGAGGATAGGCGCGGATGGCTCGCAGCAGCGCAGGTAACTCCTCAAGGGATACATGGGCGAAATTTTCGACGGGCTTGGTCAGCAGAAACTTGTGCAGCCCTTCGAGCGGGTTGTGGGTGGCCCGGCCAGTGACGCGGGCAAGGTCGTAGATTTCCCGGCACATGCCACGGACGCGGCTGGTCTGCTCGACGATGCCGGTTTGCTCCATGCCGCGCAGGAACTCCATCCACTCCATCGGCAGGATGCCGGCGTAGGGGCGTTTGCCGA
>JBOICE010000565.1:0-4171 GCA_050739815.1 Pseudomonas sp.
CTCAATAGCGCGCGCAGTGCCGCCGGTTTAACCGGCTTGGCCAGGTAGTCGAGGCCGGCGGCGTGGACTTCGGCGATCAGTTCGGGGCGGCCGTCGGCGCTGATCACCACGCCCGGCAACGGCTCGCCGAGTTTGCTGCGTAGCCAGGCCATCAGTTCGGTGCCGGTTTCGCCCTCGTCCAGGTGGTAGTCGACCAGCGCCAACTGTGGCCGCACCTGCTCATCCAGCAGGTGCTCGCACTCCAGGCGATTGCGCGCCGTCCAGACCTGACAACCCCAGCGTGAGAGCAGGCTGTGCATGCCAACCAGAATGCTGTCTTCGTTGTCGATGCAGAGCACTTGCGTACCCTGCAAGGCCTGGCCATTAAGCTCGGGGCCGAGGCCGGTGAGCACGGCCAGTGCCGGGCTGCGCGCCAGCGGCACGCTGACGCTGAACACACTGCCTTTACCCGGCCAGGAGCGCACTTCGAGCTTATGACCCAGCACCCGGCAGAGCCCGTCAGCAATCGCGAGGCCGAGGCCGAGGCCTTTTTCGGCGCGAGTTTGGTGGCTGTCGAGGCGCTTGAACTCCTCGAAAATGACCGTGCGCTTGTCATCCGGGATGCCTGGGCCGCGATCCCAGACCTCAAGGCGCAACTCGCCAGCACTGCGCCGCACACCAAGCAGCACATGGCCCTTGGCGTAGCGAAAGGCGTTGGTGAGGAAATTCTGCAGCACTCGCCGCAGCAGTTTGATGTCGCTGTCCACCCGCAACTGGCTGCCGCGCAGGTGGAAGTCCACACCCTGTTCTTGCGCGAGGACCTTGAATTCGGCGCCGAGGGTGTCGAACAGCGCATTGAGCGCGAAGGCATGCCGATCCGGGGTGATGCGACCGTTTTCCAGGCGCGAAATATCCAGCAGGTCGCTGATCAGGTCTTCCGCCGAGCGCAGCGAGCTGTCCAGGTGCCGGACCAATTGTTGGGCTTCGCCCGGCAAAGCCTCCGGCTGATGGGCGAGGGCGGCGGAGAACAGCCGCGCGGCATTCAGTGGCTGCATCAGGTCATGGCTGACCGCGGCGAGGAAGCGGGTCTTGGACTGGTTGGCGGATTCGGCTACGCCTTTGGCTTCGCTCAGCGCCAGGTTCAGTTGCGAGAGTTCGTGGGTGCGTTCGACCACGCGTTGTTCCAGGCCTTCGTTGGCTTCTTTGAGGCCCTGCTCGGCCTCGCGGAACGCGGTGATATCGGTGAAGCTCATGACGAAGCCGCCGCCGGGCATCGGGTTGCCAATCAGCTCGATCACCCGACCGTTGGGGAATAGGCGTTCGGAGGTGTGCGCACGCCCTTGGCGCATCCAGTACAGCCGTCGCTCGACATGCGCGTCCGCCTCGCCTGGGCCGCACAGGCCGCGTTCGGCGTTGTGGCGGATGATGTCGGCAATCGGCCGGCCAACGCCGATCAAACCCTCCGGGTAGTCGAACAGTTCCAGGTAACGATGGTTCCAGGCGACCAGGCGCAGCGCCTGATCGACCACGCTGATGCCCTGGGTGATGTTCTCGATCGCGCCTTGCAGCAGGGCGCGGTTGAACTGCAACACCTCCGAGGCTTCATCGACGATGCGCACCACATCCTCGACCTGCATCTCGCGCCCTTCGATGGCGGCCTTCACCACCGCGCGGGTGGACGAGGCGCCGAGTACGCCGGCGAGCAGGCGCTCGGTGTGGGCTATCCACTCGCCGTTGGCCGGCTGGCCGGGGTTGAAGCCTTCGCCTTGGCGAGAGGCGAAGCGGATGAAACTCTGCCGTGCGCGCTCCTCGCCGACGAAGCGGCTGGCCAGCACCAGCAGGTCTTCCACTTGTACGGCGAGCAGGCTGCGGCTGCTGGGTTTGCTGCCGAACTCCTGGCCGATAAAGCGCCCGGCTTGCCAGTGCTCGGAGACCCGGGTGCGCGAGAAGTACGAGACCCAGACAAACAGCACGGAGTTGGCGGCCAACGACAACACCACGCCACGGGTCAGCGGGTCGACCTGCAGGCCAAGCGGTTGGTGCAGCAAGAAGTTCAAGCCGGGGAAGCTTTCCAGCGACCAGCCCAAGCCGCGCGCCACCACCGGCAGCACCAATGTGTAGAACCACATCAGGGCGCCCGCCGCCAGACCGGCGAACACGCCGCGGCGGTTGGCCTGTTTCCACAATAGGGCGCCGAACATCGCCGGGGCCAGTTGGGTGATGGCGGCGAAGGAAATTTGCCCGATGGTGGCCAGGCTGGCGTTGGAGCCGAGCAGGCGGTAGCTGACATAGGCGAGCAGCAGGATGACCAGGATGCTGACCCGGCGCACCGTCAGCATCCACTGGCGGAACACCTCGAACGGCCGCTCGGCACTTTGCCGGCGCAGCAGCCAGGGCAGCAGCATGTCGTTGGAAACCATGGTCGACAGCGCTACCGCCTCGACGATGACCATGCCGGTGGCGGCCGAGGCGCCGCCGATGAAGGCCAGCAGGGCCAGGGCCGGATGGGCCTCGGCCAGCGGCAGGCTGATGACGAAGGAGTCCGGCATCACCCCGGCCGGTAACAGCAGTTGCCCGGCCAGGGCGATGGGCACGACGAACAGCGCGGCGAGCACCAGGTAGAGCGGGAACACCCAGCGCGCCAGGCGCAAGTCGCGCGGCTCGATGTTTTCCACCACGGCCATCTGGAACTGCCGCGGCAGGCAGACGATGGCCATCATCGCCACCCCGGTCTGCACCAGCATGGCCGGCCAGTTCAGCGTTTCTGCCCAGAAGGCGTCGAGCTGCGGGGTGGCCTTGGCCTGGCCGAGCAGGTCGCCGAAACCGTTGAACAGGCCATAGGTGACATAGGCGCCGACGGCGAGGAAGGCCAGCAGCTTGACCAGCGACTCGAAGGCGATCGCCAAGACCATGCCGCGGTGGTGTTCGGTGACGTCGAGGGTGCGGGTGCCGAAGAGGATGGTGAACAGCGCGAGCACCAGGGACACGATCAGCGCGGTGTCCTGGGCGCGGGTGCCGGTGGACTCGGCGCCGGCGCCGATCAGCAGGTTGACCCCGAGGACGATGGCTTTGAGTTGCAGGGCGATGTAGGGCAGCACGCCGACCAGGCAGATCAGTGCCACCACCACCGCCAGGGATTGCGACTTGCCATAGCGCGCGGCAATGAAGTCGGCAATCGAGGTGATGTTCTCCTGCTTGCTGATCATCACCATCTTCTGCAGCACCCAGGGGGCGAGCAGCATCAACAGGATCGGCCCCAGGTAGATCGGCAGGAACGCCCAGAGTTGCCCGGCCGCCTGCCCGACCGCGCCAAAGAACGTCCAACTGGTGCAGTACACCGCCAGCGACAAGCTATAGACCCAGGCGCGAAAGTGCGGAGGCAAGGGCGCGCGGCGGCGATCACCATAAAAGGCAATGGCGAACAGAATGGCCATATAGCTTAGGGCGACCGTTGCGATCAGCCCGCTGGACAACGACATGTAAACTCCAAACAAAACCGGCTGGGGTGGCCCCGGATGTGGATCATTCTGCGGCCGATCAACCTGCGCTGATAGTGTGCGGCGTATGCCGCCAGCACCGCGTTCAGCCCGTACGCCTGGGCTGCTAGCCAGGCGACAGTTGAGGGAACGCATCGGGCCAGATCAGTGTCGCACCAAAGTATCATTCAGTCAGGCGCGACTAAGGTCGCAACCGCCTCGACCGGCGGCAGGAAAACTACTGCGGGCTTCGCGCGTTATAGGGCCTGTTGAGCGAGCACTTTGGTCCTGTTAGCGTGGCGCGCAAGCGTCGATGAGGATGGTATTTATGTTCAAACCGCAATTGATCACTCTGCAGCGCGGTGCGCTACGTCTGGAGCCGCTGGTTGATGGCGATATCCCGGCGCTGGTGGCGCTTGCCGAAGCCAATCGCGATGAGTTGCAGTATATGAGTGGCCCACTGCGGCTGGACTGGTACCGCAACGGCTTGCTCGAGCAACGCAACGGCCAGGCATTGCCCTTCGTGATCCGCCTCGGTGACCGCTTGGTGGGCACCACTCGGTTCGCCGGGTTCCTGCCGGCGCTACCCGCCACCGAAATCGGCTGGACCTGGCTCGATCGCAGCCAGCATGGCACGGGTCTGAACAGCACGATCAAATACCTGATGCTCCGGCATGCCTTCGAGGGTTGGCGGATGGTGCGGGTGCAGCTGCAAA